>CAZYHO010000434.1:0-4540 GCA_964647495.1 uncultured Akkermansia sp.
CGTTCCCCGGCTCCCAGCGCCGCCACGATATCGGCCGCCGGCATTTCGAGTAACAGCATCTTTGAATCCACCGAGGACCTCAAGGATGCGCCTGGAATTCAAGCCGCAAGCTTTCGAGGATCTCCAATACTGGGTGCATATAGAAATGGATCACCGGCAGTCGGCGGAGGGGCGCTTCAATAGCAGGTGCGAGGGGATTGACTCTATCGGTGGCTCCTTTGGCGTGCGGTGGAGGTGGAGGCTTTGGCTTTGCGATCTTCGACGATAATCCTGTCAAGGGTCGCTTTGTCAATACCATCGAATTGGCTCAGTGGTCCATAGGACATGGTATAGATTCTGTTAAGAAGGCCGACCAGGCGCCCTGATGAGTCCAGCAGAGCTGATCCACTGTCACCCCTGACAAATTCGTGCTCCACCCACGCAACGCGGGCGCCTTTTCCCCGGTCCTCGATCTTCATTACCGGGGTGCCAAGCTTCTTCCGACCCACCAAAGGATTCCCTGGCACCTGAAAGCTGCGGTCGCCGGCTTCCGGTTTGGCTGCCAGTTCAAAATACGGCACATTTATCCCTTCCACCTTGACAAGGGCAAGGTCCAGGTTATCCGGGCTGAAATCCCGGACAACTCTGGCGGGCGCAAACTGCACGGGATTCTCTTTGCTCCACCGTGCGGAAGGGCGAGAAGCAAAATAGCCTTCAGGAGGGTCGATACTCGTGATTATCAGTGGAACTCCGTTACGGTTCGGAATTCCGATTTCAATACCGGGCCTGAGTCCATGGGCTGCGGTAAGCATGTATCCATCGGGAGAAACCGGACAAGCGAGCGTTGTATGCACCCGGCCTTCCCTGTCCCCAAAGGTTTGACCTCCGGATCGGGAATGAAATGTCGAAAGCTGTAAATGGGAAGCGGAGCGACAACAGGATAGAACCAGGCCAATGGCAAGAAACAGAGGAACTTTGGCGATGGGTTGATGCAGCATACGGTTGGCGGCTATGAGCAGTTGGGAAACCGGCGTCAAATGGGCAGAAAAAATGCCGCTGTCCGCCACGGACGCAAGGTTTTCTCTCCCGCGGCCCGGGAGCCCCGATCATGAGCCAGCTTGAAAGGCCGTGGTTTCCCGCGGAGCGCCGCTCCCGGTGTGGTGTGGACGCTGCACACATTCGGGGCGGGATTTGGAAGACCGTCGCGGCCGGGTGGGCGATCGACTGCGGGAGTTGGCGGACTTGTTTGCCGCAGAGGTGTGCTCGTGCGCGGTGATGCCCAACCCAACGGGCTCCTTCGCATCCGTTCCACCTCCAGGCTGTCGAGGGGGCGGGGAGAAAGTGGGGGCATCAATAACGGAACCTGCGATTGAGCGAGAGGATGGGCTTTTCGAACGCATGCCAACTGACGAGCGCGATGGCGATGGAAAGCGCGTAGGCGATCGGCACATACCACCAGAGGGCCAATGTGCGGTCGCCGCCCGCCAGGGGCAGGAGCCCCTGATAGAGATGGCCGCGGGCGATGTTCCCGAAGAACGAATGATAGACGTAGAGGCCGAAACTGATGCGGCCAAGCAAGATCAACCAGCCGGCGATGAAAACGCGGTTGAACCATCCGCCGGGATGCATCGCGACAACCAGCAGGGCGCCCCACACGTAGGGTGCGGAAAGCCATGGCAAAGCACCGATACCCGGGCCGGGAAACATCAGGCCGACGAACATCAATGGCCCCAGGATCATCAGGGCGATCCGCGCGATTCCGAGGCAGTGTTTCCAGCTCTCCCCGTGGCGGAAGGCGACGGCCAGAAGGGCGCCCATGGCAAGCGTGTTGAAGCGGTTCAGGGTGAACAGATAGTGCCCGAGCGGGTTGTCGTTGAGACTGAACACCGAGGCGCTCACCGGAGCAGCCACCAACAGTGCGAGGCAGGCCCATACCAATCGACGCACGGACAGCAGATAAACGAGCAGCGGCCAAATCAGATAAAATTGCTCCTCGATGGCCAGCGACCAGAAGTGAGACAGCACCACGGTGTCCGTCGGCCTCATCCACTGGCCGTGCATTGCCTCGCCGATGTTGGAAGCGAACAACAGAAACCACCACGGCGAGTCACCACCCTCCCGGCGGAAGAAGACGAAGGCGACGACGAGGATGCCGTAATACAGCGGGAAGATCCTCAGCGCGCGGCGGGCGTAGAAGGTTTTGAAGAAGCGGGAGCCGTGCTTCGGCGCATCGAGCAGGATGCCCGTGATCAGGAATCCGGACAGGACGAAAAACATGTCCACGCCAACAAAACCGCTCAGCAGCAAATGGTGCCACGGGTTCTGCGAATCGAGCACACGGCCGCTCTCGACGAAGTGAGTGAACATCACCAACAGCACCGCCATGCCGCGAAACCCGTCGAGCGCGGGAAAGCGCTCGCCGCGGGCGCTGCGGAGCGGCGTCGTGTCGGTGACCTGCATCAGGTGATGGAGAGGGGAGGGGGGCTGATCCGCTCAACTCGCTGGGCGGATCTCTCCGGTGACACTGGCGAAGTGGCATCGCCAATTCAATCCGGATCATATTCCTGGCTGCCAGGAAGTCGCTTTTGGAGGTTCGAGAAGAGGGCCGGATGATCGGGGCTGCCGCGCTCCGAAGTCGCCCGCGGCTTGCAATCCGGGCCGCGGCCACGTACATCGGTGGGTGCCCATGCCGCCGCCCGCCACCGAGCCCCAACTGCTTCTGGATGCCGACGGCATTCGAGCCGCGGTCGAACGGCTGGCCGCCGCGATCGCCGCGCGCCACCCGAAGACATGGCCGGATTTCATCGGCATCGAACGCCGTGGCGTGCCGCTTGCTCGCCGCGTCGCGGGCATTCTCGGCGCCGGCCATCCCGGGCGCGGCAGCCCGCGCATCGGATCCCTCGATATCTCGCTGTACCGCGACGACCTCGTCGCCCTGACCACGGTGCCGCAACTGCGCGGGTCGAGCATCGAATTCGACGTCGACGGGGCGGATGTCATCCTTTTCGACGACGTGCTGTACACCGGCCGGACGATCCGCGCCGCCCTGGAGGAATTGAGTGATTTCGGCCGGCCGGCCCGCGTCGAACTCGCCGTCCTGCTCGACCGCGGCTGCCGCGAACTGCCGATCCACGCGGACCACGTCGGCCTGGTCCACCACACCGGACCGGGAGATTATGTCCGCGTCCGGCTGCTCGAGACTGACGGGATCGAGTCCGCCACCGTGGGCAAAAAGGAGGCCGCCTCATGAAACTCCCGCGCCGCAAGGACCTGCTCTCCATCGCCACACTCGATACCCGCGAGATCGAACTCGTGCTCGCGAATGCCGCCCACTTCAAGGTGCTCTTCCAGCGCCGCGTCAAGAAAGTCCCCACCCTGCGCGGCCGCCACGTCCTCACGCTTTTCTACGAGCCCTCCACCCGCACCCTCTCGTCCTTCGAGGTCGCCGCCAACCGCCTCTCCGCCGACATCACCCACTTCTCCGTCCCCACCTCCAGCGTGGTCAAAGGTGAATCGATCCTCGACACCGTGGAGACGCTCGAGGCAATGCAGGTCGATTTCATCATCGTCCGCCACAGCGCCTCCGGCGTGGCCAGCCTGATCGCGCGCCACAGCCGCGCCAGCGTCATCAATGCCGGCGACGGATGGCACGCCCACCCGACCCAGGCGCTGCTCGACGCCTTCACGCTGCGTGAAATCTGGCCCGACCTGACCGGCAGGCGCATCGTCATCGTGGGCGACCTGCTCCACTCGCGCGTCGCCCGCTCCACCAGCACGATCTTCCATAGGCTCGGCGCCGAGGTGGCCGTGCTTGGCCCCGGCACGCTCATTCCGGACACGCGCTGGGACTGGCTGCGAAAATTCCGCACGTTCGACGAGGTGATGCACTGGAAACCCGACGTCGTGTACCTCCTGCGCATCCAGAACGAGCGGCTCGGCGCCGATCCGTTTTTCCCCAGCCTCGGCGAATACCACCGCCACTTCGGCGTGACCGACGAAAGGTTCGCGCGTCTCGCCGCCGAGGGGATCTACCTCATGCACCCGGGTCCCGTAAACCGCGGCGTCGAACTCGTCGATGCCGTCATGTCCTACGACCGCTCTCTCATCAACCGCCAGGTCGAAAACGGCATCGCCATCCGCATGGCCTGCCTCCACTGGCTCCAGCCGGATGCGCCGGCATCCGGGTAGGCCCCATCAAATTGCTGGCGTCGGGCGCAATTCTCTCCACAAAACAAGCCCGTGCCGGCGGCAGCCGCGCGCGTCACCCGCACCTTCACACCACCACCCCGTCTCGCCATGCCCAATCCCTGGACCGGAAAAGGAAACCCCTACACGCGCGGCGAAGTCCGCGAACGCCTGCACGCCAAGCTCGCCCAGGGCAAGGCGATCATCGCCGCCGGCGCCGGCACAGGCATTTCCGCCAAGTTCATCGAACGCGGCGGCGCCGACCTCATCATCATCTACAACAGCGGCCGCTTCCGCATGATGGGCCACGGCTCCACCGCCGGCATGATGGCCTACGGCGACGCCAACGCCATCGCCATGGAAATCGGCGAGTACG
>CAZYHO010000435.1:0-4531 GCA_964647495.1 uncultured Akkermansia sp.
CGGGCGACAAGCCGGTCTTCGCCGAGATCGCGCAGGCTGGGCGAACGCTTCATAGCGGCGATGGCAGGGCGTCCGTCCACAGCCGGGCGGTGGTCGCCAGATTGAAGAACGCGTGTATCCCGATCGGCAACGCGATGCCGCGTGACCATTCGTAGGCCAGCACCAGCACGATGCCGAGCACGGCCAGAGGAATCAGCGCGCCCAGCGAGCCATGCACCACCCCGAACAACACGGACGTGAACACCGCCGCAAACGGAACATCCGCATATTGCCGCAGCGCCGGATACAGGAATCCGCGAAACACGGTCTCCTCGACGACCGGCGCCACCACGCACGCCGTCACGGCCATCAGCCCGCGCGCCAGGAGCGACGGGCTTTCGGCCAGGGCACGCACACTCGCCTGCGGCTCCGGTTCGAACCCGAGCGGCAGCCAGATCCATGTGTTCGCCAGCCCGGCCACCGCGTACACCGCAAACACACCGAGCACCCCCCAGATGAGCGACAGCGGAATGAGTCCCACAAGGCGGCGCCGATCCGGCAGCCCGAGCCAGGCCGTCAGCCCGCGCATCCGCCATCCACGCAGGTAACCGACCAGCAGCAGCCACAAAAAAATCTGAACCGTCGCGCCGGCGATCACGTCCCCCGATTGCGGCGGCGGCAGCGGCGACGCCGACGCCGATCCTTGCGCGCCGCCAACCAACCGCGTGCCCAGCAAATACATCAGCAGCAGCGCCACCATCATGTCGATCATGTCCGCCGGGGTGCCCGGCCGCGGACGCCCGTCCCACCTCGCCAGAGACACCACGCGTTCCCCAAACCATTGGTGCGCCAGCAGGCCCAGCGGCAGTGCCCAGAGCAGGCACTGCAGCACATCCACCAAAATCTGCTGGCTGGCCGCGTTCGCGCTCACCGGGGGCTGCACATGGTTACTCGACCACTCCGGTCCACAGGAAATAACAACGCCCGGGACGCATCGGCGAATCCCCCAGGCCGGGCACTTCAACCCGGACCTTCACCGCCTCGGCGCCGGCCGATTCGCCGGCTTTCCCCAGAAGTCCGAGCAGATCGCGCAAGCTTGGCGTTCGCGTGTACCTGACCACCTCCGCGTCGGAGATCCTCGCGAGCTGCCGCGCCGCGGCATACGCGGATTCGATGTAGCCGGCTTCGTCCACCAGTCCGTCGGCCACAGCGGCTTCGCCGAGCAGCACGCGCCCGTCGGCGATCCCGTTCTTCAGATCTTCCACGGGCAGCCCGCGCGCGGCCGAGACGATACCGACGAACCGCTCGTAACTCTGCATCACGAGATCCTGGAAAAACGCCTTCTCGGCATCGGTCATTGCGCGCGACATCGCCCCCGCATCCTTCATCGAACCGCTCTTGAATGTGCGCGACTCCACGCCCGCCTTCTCCATCAGCCCCTGCACCCCGAAACCCGACATGATCACCCCGATGCTCCCGGTGATCCCCGTCGGATGCGCCACGATCCGCTCCGCGCCACACGCCACGTAATACCCGCCCGAGGCCGCCACACTGTCGAGATACGCCACCACCTTCTTCTTGGCCGCCGCCTCCTTCACCGCCGCATGCAGCGTGTCCGACGCCGTCACCTCGCCGCCGGGCGAATCGATCCGCAACACGATCGCCTTCACACGCGGATCCGCGACAGCCTGCTTCAGCGCGCGCTTGATGTCCTCTACCATCGAACCCGCGCCGCGCTCGCCCGTGATGATCCCGGCCACGTCGATCTGCACGATGCGGTCGCGCGTCGCCGAACTCCGCGCCTCGACCAGTTGCTCGGCCTCGAATGGCGGCCGGCGCACCACCGCCGCCCGCGGATCCAGCCGCAGGTCGGCAAACGAGCGGCTCGCCAGCAGGCCGACGTTCACCAGCACGCTCGCCAGCAACAGCAGCACCAGCACCGCGCCCACGCAGCCAATGACTTTCGGTTTCATAAGTCGAAGAAAGACCGGCACACTCCGCGCCGCCCCGCCACGCTACTCGCCCCGCCCATCGCGACAAGCGCGTGTTCGCATTGGTCACTCGTCATTCGTCACTCGCCCCTGGCCTCCGACCTCCGACCTCCGACCTCTGACCTCTGACCTCTGACCCAATGACCAATGACCCATGGCCAATGACCCATGGCGCTCTCAATCGACGATGCGAAAGTCGATGAGCTTTCGGTCAAAATGGACGCGGGCGGGGGTGACGGTGACCTCGCGGCCCGGGGCGAACGTGACGCGGGGGCGGCGGCTGTAGAACCGACCGCCGGACGCATCGTACTGAAAGTCGCCATCCGGAAAATCCTCTGGGCGCACCAGGCCGCGCACCGGCCATGGGTGCAGTTGTATGAAAACCCCCATGCGGCGGACCTCCACGACGACCGCCTGAAACCGCGCGGGCGTTTGCAGGCGAAGGAGGCGCGCGAAGTACTCGGTCTGCATCAGCCGCTGGCTTTCCTGCTCCGCCTCGGCGGCGGTGCGCTCGGTCTGGCTGAGGTGCTCGGCGATTTCGACCATGTTCGCCTGGGACGGGAGGCGCTCGTGACGGTCGGCGCGGCTGCCGTGCTTGGCTTCCAGGTTTCCGAGCGCGCGGTGCACTATCAGGTCGGCGTAGCGCCGGATCGGGCTGGTGAAATGGGTGTAATCGTTTTTGGCCAGGCCATAGTGACCGCGCGGCTCCGCATCGTAAACCGCGCGCTTCAGGCTCTTCAGCAGGCCGATCTTCAGGGCCTGCTCGTCCGGCCGCCCCTTCGCGGCGGAAAGCAGGCGTTGCAGCTCGGCGCGATTCGTGAGGTCGCCGACGCGCAGGCCGCTGCTCGCGGCCAGCACCGCGTATTCCTGGAGTTTCGCTTCGTCGGGCTCCTCGTGGACGCGGTAGACGGCGGGCACGCGGGCGTCCTTGAGCGCCTTGGCCACCGCTTCGTTGGCGGCGAGCATGAACTCCTCGATAAGCTGGTGGCTCTCGTCGTTGTGCGTCACTTTCAGGCCGACCGGATCGCCTCGGCTGTCGAGCACGGCGCGGACTTCGGGGAAATCGAGATCGAGCGAACCCGCGGCGAACCGCCGCCGGCGCAGCAGCGAGGCCAGCGGCCAGGCGCGGTCGAGTTGCGGCGAGCGGCGGGCGGGATCGGTCGCCTTCATTTCGGCGAACGCCTCCTCGTACGTGAATCGCCGGCGGCTGCGGATGACGGCCCGGGCAAACCTGACAGCCGTGCGGCGCCCTTTCGCATCGAACCGCATGACCGCGACTCGCGTGAGGCGGTCTACGTCCGGCTGCAAGCTGCACAGGCCGTTGCTCAGCTTTTCCGGCAGCATCGGGAGCACCCGGTCGGCCAGGTAGACGCTGTTGCCGCGCTCCTCGGCTTCGCGATCGAGCGCCGTGCCGGGCCGCACGTAGTGGCTCACGTCCGCGATGTGAACCGCCAGCTCCCAGCCACCCCCGGGAAGCGCGTGCACCCAGATCGCGTCGTCGAAATCGCGCGCGTCGTCCGGATCGATCGTCACCACGTCGCGGTCGCGCCAGTCCTCCCTGAGCGCCAGTTCCTCGGCCGGCACAGCCTGCGGGATGGACGCCACCTCGCGCGTCACCGCGGGCGGAAATTCCGTGGGCAGCCCGTGTTTGTGGACAATCGTCAAAATCGCCAGGCCCGGCGTGTCCGCGGCTCCCAGGCTCTTCACGAGTTGCGCCATCGGCCGCCGCTGCCCCTGCTCCCAGGATTCCACGCGGGCGAGCACTTTGTGACCGGGTGTCGCGGTGGTGGCCTTGCCAGCGGCCACGTCAAACCACTCGGGCAGCGCCGGATCATCCGGCTTCAAACTCAGTGAGTGTCCGCGCTTGTGCAGCGTGGCCACGAACGGACGCCGGCTGCGTTCGAGCACGCGCACCACGCGAGCCTCCACACCGCCGCGGTATTTGTTCAGAGCCGCCTTGGCCACGACGCGATCGCCGGGCAACGCCGTCCCGGCCCCCTCCACCGGCACATCGATCGCGGCGGCGCGGCCGGGATCAAGGCCGAGCTGCCGCAGCGCCGCTTTCGTTTCATGATCGTGGCGGTCCGGCACAAAGAGCACTCCCCCGTTGTTCAGCACCTTGATCGTCCCGGTCAGCCCGCCCGGCGTCCGCTCCCGCAGCGAGTACAGCGACTTCTTGCCACACAGCACGATCCCCTCGCTCTCCATCGCCCGCAGCACCTCACGGAAGCCCGCCCGCTCGTCGGGCCGCAAATCAAGCTCGCGCGCCAGTCCGGACCGCGTCTGCGCCCGGTACTTCGACGATCGCATCAACGCGATCAGCCGTGCCCTCACTTCGCCCTCCGGTTGAGTCGCCATCAGCCTCCCTCACATCGATGCAGCCCGGAGCGTCCGAGTCCGCTGCCGGCGGCGAACATCCGCGCGAGCGCCAGCACGGGCCGCAAATCCGCCAATGGACGAACGAGCGCGCCTCTTACGGAAAAAAAGTGGAGGTGGATCGGACAAGGATCAGACAAGGCCGCCAACATGAGCCTCCTCATCGCCCGCACCAGCAAAATATC
>CAZYHO010000436.1:0-4483 GCA_964647495.1 uncultured Akkermansia sp.
TGCGTCATGAGGCGGTGGCCGTCGGGCACGCGGATGACGCCGCCATTGAGGCAGTCGGAGCCGGGGTATTGCGCGTAGCCGGTCAGTTCGCCCTCGACGACGGTCAGGGTGGTCATGTCGGGGTGAAGCTTGGCCAGCGTGACGGGGCCAACGGGCAGGCGCGCGTCGATCGCGCTGGCGTGCTCATCGACGATGGCGAGGACTTTCTTGCGCAGCGTCCATTCGGTGGCAAACGCCTGCGGCACCACGCCGAGATAGCCGCAATGCGCAACGAGGATGTAATCGCGCGGATCGCCTTCGACCGGAGGAAAATCGCGGATGCGCTCGTGCTTGAGAGCGGCCTGGCCCATGAGGAACGGGTAAAGATTCGTCATCATGATGGGCGCGCCGAGCGAGCGGTGGAGCATGAACTTTGTCAGCATGGCCATGATGTCGGCCTCGCAGCCCCAGATGAAGCCGCGCTCCTGATACAGCATGTTCCAGGCAAGGCACGGCGTGCTGTCGGAAAAGGCGGACTCGTTCAGGCAGTTGATGCCGACACCTTGCACGGCGGGGTCGTCGCCGATGTCGCGTTTGACGGCGAGATACATCTTCACCGCGCCGCTTTGCGCGCGGTCGTCGAGCACGCTGGGAAGCTGCCAGTCCTGCCATGTGGCGCGCGCGTCGGCATCCGTGATGGCCTTGGCCTCGGCGCCAAGTTTGCGGAAGCTGCGCTTTTCGATGGTGATGCCGAATTTTTCGACCATGCGGCGCACGCATTCGTCCTCCCACCAGTAGAAGCGCTTGAAAATCGGCGCCTGCATGCCGTCGCCGGGATTGTCCTGATAGACGACGAATTTGGTCCCGCGCAGTTGCCGCCGCACGGCCAGCGCGCGGAGGACGATGCGGGTGTGGTCGATGTTGTAGGGCGCGATGAGGCGCGCGCCCGCGCCCGCGCCGCGCAGGTAGGCGATGATTTCCCAATCCCACATCGACAGTGTGCCGAACTCCGAGGTGATGACCAGCACGGGCACGTCCAGCGCGCGGAAATGCGGCGCACAGCGGTAGGCCTCGCCCAGCAACTGCGGGAGAACGACGGCGTCCGCCTCCGCGGGCAGCGCGGAGCCGAGCGGTTGCGCGGTCAGCCATTCGACATCGCCGGCCAGCAACGCGCGCAGCGTGTCCAATTGCGTGTCGAACCCGCCATCGCGGCCCGGATCGAAAAAGAGCGGCACGAGCCGCGGCTGGAGTGAGGGGCCAAGGTTCATATGGTTTCGCGTCGGCCGCTGGCGGCGGCTTTGAGTCCGGCTTCCAGCACCCGCACGCATTTCAGTCCGTCGTGGAAACCGGGATCGACGGGCGCGCGGTTGGCCACGGCGGTGACGAAATCCGCCACCCCGTGCGTGAATCCGTGTTCGTAGCCGATGGTATGCCCCGGCGGCCACCAGTGGCTGATGTAAGGATGGCACGGCTCCGTCGCCAGAATGGTGCGGAAGCCCTGCGCGTGCGGCGGATCGTGGCGCGAGAAGAATTGCAGTTCGTTGAGCCGCTCCAGATCGAACGCGAGCGAGCCTTCGCTGCCGTAAATCTCGAACGTGTTGCGGTTCTTCCGTCCCGGCGCGAAGCGCGTCGCCTCGAACGACCCGACCGCGCCATTCGCGAACTCAACCGTCATCAACGACGCGTCCTCCACCGTCACTTCGCCGCGCGCAGTCGCGCGGCCGGCTCCGGCGCTGAACGTCGCCGCGCCGTCGCCCGGCAGCGGGCGCTCCTTGATGAAGTTGGTAGTCAGGCACGACACCGTCCTGATGTCGCCGACGAGATAATGCGCAAGATCCACGCTGTGGGAATTCAGATCGCCGTGCGGTCCGCTGCCCGCCGTTTCCTGGCGCAGGTGCCACGTCAGCGGGAACTCGGGATCGACGATCCAGTCCTGCTGGTAGGCGCCGCGCCAATGGAAAATGCGGCCGATCTTTCCCTCGTCGATCAACTGCCGCGCCAGCCGCACCGCCGGGGTTCGGCGGTAGTTGTGATTGACATAATGCGTCACGCCCGCCGCTTCGGCCGCCGCCAGCATCGCCTCCGCGTCGGCCACGTTCAGGGCCATCGGTTTCTCGCAGAAAAGATGCTTGCCCGCGTTCGCCGCGGCGATGGCCACCTCGTGGTGCAGGTGCTGCGGCAGCGAGATGTCCACCACGTCGATGTCCTCGCGTTCTACTGCGCGCCGCCAGTCGGTCTCGACGTGCTGCCAGCCCCAGTTGTCGGCGAAGGCACGCGTCGCTCTTTCGTTGCGGGCGCAGGCGACTTGCAGCACGGGCTGGAATGGCAAATCGAAGAATCTGGCGGCCTGGAGCCAGGCGTTGCTGTGCGCCTTGCCCATGAAATTCGTGCCAATGATGGCGATGCGGAGTTCTGGTTTGGCCATGGTGGGGAAGCAGGAAAAGACAGGGAAAGGAATCAGCGGAGATTGGCGGCGACCTCCTTGAGATAGCGGACGCTCTTTGCCACCATCTCCTCCTCACGTTCTTCGTAATCGGGATGCGGCATGTCGGTCTCGAACGCCAAAAACCCCGTATAGCCCGTGTCTTTGAGGATCTGCGCGATCTTGTCGATCTCGATCAGGCCCTCGCCCGCCGCGACGCAGGCGAAGTAGCACCATTCCTTCGCGTTCACCCCCTTGACCGGGAGGATGTCCTTCACGTGCGTGGCGAAGACGTGCTTCGCGAGCTTGCGCGTGGCCTCGACCGGATCATCCAGCACGCGCAGGAAATTGGCCGTGTCGAGATTGATGCCGAAATACTCCGAGCCGACCTGCTCGATGAGCCAGAGAATTTCGTCCGAGTTGTAATCGATGTGGTTTTCCACCGCGAGGCGGATGCCGTGCTTCGCGGCCCGGTCCGTGGCTTCCTTGAACCATTCCGCGAGAATCCTGAGCTGCGGCTCGTGCGGCTCGAAGCGGAACATCAGACTGCTGCCGACCACGCGCATGACCGGCGCGCCGATCAGCCGCGCGTGCTCGATGTGCGCAAGCATTTCCTCATTCGCCTTCACACTGCCACCGCCCTCCAGGCCGTCGGGATGGCCCCAGGCATAGACGCGGTCGAATTCGAGTTCATCCAGCCGGTTCCGCAAGCCGGTCAGGTAAGCCTCGCCAAACTCCGGGAAGAAACACGATTCGAGCGAAACCCCGTCGCAACCGAGAGCCTTGGCCCGGTCGAGGAACGATTCCATCGTGTAGGGCGTGACGGCGGGTTTCTGCGTGGGATAGACCTCGCCGAAAAAGCGGTGGTAACAATAGCTGTCGATACCGATCTTCATGTGGGGGATGATGCGGGGGTTGGGGTGTGGGGTTCGGCGGAGGAGGGCAATGACCGGCGGCTAGAAGAAAACGCAAGCCTGCCGCCGGCGATGGTGCGACAGCAAACACCAAGCCACTCCGCGCCGAAATATACAGCCCGGCAAAGAAGTTATACAGATGCGGCCATCGGTTCCGATGCCAACAAATCACATGGCAGACAACTCCCGGCCAGAAAGGACGATGGCTCGTGGCCATCACCGGTCAGATAGTATAATTTCCGTGCCGAATCCATCATTGGGAATCGAAGCCCGCCCGGTATTCTGCGGCGTTTATGCAGCAATCCCCCATCGGCATCGGCATCATCGGCTCCGGACGCGCCGGCATGATCCACGCGCGCAACTTCGCCCGGCTCGTGCCCGGGGCGCGCGCGGTGGCGGTGTCGGACGCCGTGGCCGAGACGCGCGAGGCCGCCAGCCGCGAGCTGGGCGGCGTGCCTGCCTACGGCGATTATGCCGCCCTGCTCGACGATCCCGCCGTCATCGGCGTGCTCATCGCCGCGCCGACCGCGCTGCACCGCGAAATCGCGGTGGCCGCCGCCAGCATGGGAAAACACGTCTTTTGCGAGAAGCCGATGGCCATGAATCCCGCCGAATGCCAGGCCATGATCGACGCCACGGACCAGGCGGGCGTGGTACTGCAAATCGGCTTCATGCGGCGGTTCGACGCCGGATTCCTCGCGGCTTACGAGCGAGTGCGGGCGGGGGAAATCGGCGACGTGGTGCTCGTGAAATCCTGCACCCACGGTCCCACCTATCCCAAGCCGTGGATGTTCGATCTCAAGCAAAGCAACGGCCCCCTCGCCGAAGTGTGCAGCCATGACATCGACACCCTGCGCTGGTTCACCGGCAGCGAGTTCGCGGAAGTATATGCCCTGGCCGGCAACTACCGCACTCCCGAGGCCCGAGAGAGCCATCCCGACTTTTACGACCAGGTACTGCTCAGCGCCCGCTTCGCCAACCACTGTCAGGGCAGTATCACCGGCGCGCAAGGCGTGCAATACGCCTACGATTCACGCGTCGAGATCGTCGGCGCCCACGGCTTCATCAGCATCGGCGGCCTGACCGCCGGCTCCACCGTGATCTGCACGCGCGACAAGGAACTGCGCCGCCCGTCCGTCGTCTCGTGGACCAGCCTCTACCGCGACGC
>CAZYHO010000437.1:0-4483 GCA_964647495.1 uncultured Akkermansia sp.
ACCGCCGACGCGCCCGGAGGCTCGCGTCCCACCCCGGAGCTTCGCTTTCATGTCTGAGTTCTGGAGCGGGCATGTGTCCTCGCACCGAACACCTCTGATCCGTGTTCCGTGCCCCGCTGCATCTTCCACAGGACACGCCGGTTCGTGCAAAAATCCGCCATGCCTTCAGGGTGGTCTTTGCCGGAACCTCTTCATTATTCCTCCCCTCAAATGTACAAACTCCAGCCCGAGGCGCAGCCGCGGCACAGGGCGGGGCGCGACTTCCAGGCGGCAGGCGGAGGGCGAGGCCAGCATCGCTGGCCGCGGCATGGCTGCGAAAATGGGAAACAATTCTTACGACTTTGGGTACACTCTGTCGGAATGCGCCGATTCACGATGCGACTATCGACACCCTGCCGGCTGCTCTCGTTCCGTGCACTCGCGGAAGGGAGAGCGGGCGCCCTGTCTGGACGAACCGGGGCGCGTGAGGGGCGAATGCCAGACTGGCCGTGGCTGCGGGGCCTGAGGGCCGGTGGCGCGCTTGTGGCCGCGGCCGTCGGGCTGGTGGCCGGCGGTGCGGTCGCGTCGGTCGCTTCGGGTGCTCCGGTGATCTCCGAGTTTCTGGCGGTGAATACCGGTGGGCTGCGGGACGAGGACGGGGATTCCTCGGATTGGATCGAGCTTTACAACCCGGGACCGGAGGCGGTGTCGCTCGAAGGATGGCGGCTCACGGACCGGGTTTCGTCACCCGCGCGCTGGACGTTTCCCGCCGTCACTCTGCCCGCGGGTGAGTACTTGATCGTCTTTGCTTCGGACAAGAACCGGGCGGCCGCCGGGGGCGAGCTGCACACGAATTTCAAGCTGGGGTCGGGCGCGGGTGGTTATCTGGCACTCTTCGACGCGTCCGGGGCCGCGGTGGACGTGATCGACGGCTATCCGGCGCAACGGAGCAATGTGAGTTTCGGGCGGGCGAGGAGGCTGGACGGAACGCCGCTGGTGGGGGAGGGGAGTCCGGTGCGCGTGATGATTCCGTCCGGCGGAGAAGATGGCGGTGCCTGGACCGGGGGCGCGGCGAGCGAGCCGTTCGATGATACCGCCTGGAACGCCGGGCAAAACGGCATCGGTTTCGATCTGGCCGCCGGCAGTTCGGCGGGGCTGATCGGGTACTGGGATTTTAATGACGCGTCCCAGCCCGCGGTGGTGCCGGACCGCAGCGGTCACGGGCGGCACGGCGCGGTGACTTCGGCGGTTTACACGACGGCCGGCCGCAGCGGTGGCGCGGGTGATGGCGCGATGGATTTCGCTCGCACCGGATCGCGGGTGAATATCCCGGTGGGTGGCGGCGCCATGTTTGCCGGGGCGGTGGCCAGCGATGAAATCACCATCAGCTTGTGGCTTTACGGCCATGCCGCCCAGGGCGCCACGGCCCAAAGCAGCATCTTCTGGGCAGGGAGCCAGGCCGACGGCGGCGGAGTGCGGGCGCTCAACGCCCATGTGCCATGGACCGACCGGGTGATCTATTTCGACACCGCCGGGTGTTGCGAGCCGGGCGTCACGCGCATCCAGGTGGCGGATCCCGATCCGGCGCACTGGCGGGGGAGCTGGAACCACTATGTTTTCGTGAAGCGGCGGGGCGTGAAGGAGATTTACCGCAACGGCGAACTTATCCACGCCGCCGCAAACACCGAGCCGCTCGGAGTTATCCGGAGTTTCTGGATCGGCACTGGTTCAGCGTCCTATCAGGGGTTGATCGATGACTTCGCGGTGTGGGAAATTGCCCTCGATCCCGGACAGATCGGCGCGCTGGCTGCCGGGGCGTCGCCGCTGGATCTCAGGCGGCTGGCCCCGCTGGTGAAAACCGATGTCTCGGACGCCATGCACGGCGTGAACGCCTCGGTGTGGATGCGCTTTCCGTTCACCATCGAGGACGAACCCGCCGCGACCCAGCTCGCGTTGCGGATGCAATACGACGATGGTTTTGCCGCCTGGCTGAACGGCCATCCGGTGGCACGGCGCAATGCCGCGGCGGATGCCGCCTGGAATGCCGCGGCGCTGGAAAAACGCCCTGGCGGCGCGGCGCTGCGGGTGGAGGAAATCGATCTGTCCGCTTTCGCCGGCCATCTGCGCCCCGGCGCCAATGTGCTGGCGATTCACGGAATGAACGCGGCCGCGGACGATCCCGATTTCCTGATGAAGGCGGGATTGCACCACGGCATTTCCGTGGACGAACGGTATTTTAGCGTCGCCTCGCCCGGGCGGCCCAACGACGGCGAAAGCTTCACCGGATTCGTCGATGCTCTGGTCATCGATCCGCCGCGCGGCCACTACGACACGCCGCAGACGATCACGCTTTCCTGCGCAACGCCCGGGGCGAGCCTTGTTTATACGACCGATGGAAGCGAGCCGTCGCTCACCAACGGCATCGCGTCCGCCTCGCCGCTGACCGTGCCGGTGAGCACCACGACGTGCCTGCGCGCGACCGCGTTTGCCGGCTTGCTGCTGCCGCCGCCAGTGGAAACGCACACATATCTGTTTGTCGATGACGTGGCGAGTCAGACGAAGCCGGCGTTTCTGGGAACGGCCTGGCCGGACGGCTCGCCGGTGGACTTCGCGATGGACGCGCGGGTCATCCAGAACGCCGCCCCGGGATACACGCTGCGCGAATCCCTGTTGAGCCTGCCCGCGCTGAGTCTCGTGCTGCCGCCGGATGACGTGTTCGGCCTGCAAGGCATTTATCCCAACAGCACCGGCCGTGGGGATGCCTGGGAGCGGGCGGCCAGCGCCGAATTGCTGCATCCCGGAGGGGGCGGCGGTTTTCATGTGCGCTGCGGCCTGCACATCCACGGCAACATCAGCCGGCAAAAGGAATTCACGCCGAAGCATAGCTTCCGCCTGAGGTTCCGCGGTGACTACGGCCCGGCCACGCTGGATGCCGCCCTGTTTCCCGGCGCCGTGACGCAGTTCGACCAACTGGTGCTGCGCGGCGGCTCTACGGACACCTGGCCGGTCGTCGAATGGCCGCCGCTCGATCTCGACAACCGCCCGGGCGCCGCCGACCCCGACGGCGTCGAGGAATACCGCTGGCTGCGCAACTGGGCCAGTTACGTGCGGGATCAATGGGTGCGAGACAGCCAGATCGCGATGGGCCAGCCATCGGCTCGCGGAAGTTATGTGCATCTGTTTCTGAACGGCTGGTATTGGGGGCTCTATAACATGTGCGAACATCCGGATGCGGATTTCAGCGCCCGGCACTTCGGCGGCCGCAAGGAGGAGTGGGATACCATCGCGGATTTTTCCGAACTCAAGACCGGCACGATCGACGCCTGGAACGAACTCCATGCCCGCGCCGCCGCGAACACCGCCACGGAGGCCAATTACCAGCGGCTGCTCGGAAACGACGCCGCCGGCCGCCGCAATCCGGAATGGCCGGTCCTCCTCGATGAAACCAGCCTGATCGATTACATGATTCTCCATATCTTCATCGGCGCGGATGACTGGCCCGATCACAACTGGTGGGCGGTGCGCCGCCATCCCCAGCGCATCCCCGGTCCGCTCACCGGCGACGAGGACACAGGGTTTCATTTTCTGGCCTGGGACCAGGAGATTTCCAACGTCAACCCGACCTACCGGAAATCCTCATGGGGCGCGGTGTACGAGCAGGCCTCCGCTCCGGGGACGCCGGCCGCGATTTACAGCCGCGCCCGGCTCAATCCCGGCTTCCGGCGGCGCTTCGGCGACCGGATTCACCGCCATCTTTTTCATGGCGGCGCCCTCAGCCGCGAGGTCGGCGAAGCGCGATGGAACGCGCGGGTCGCGGAAATCGACCGGGCCATGGTCGCCGAATCCGCCCGCTGGGGCGACTATCGCCGCCCGTCCCGGCCGTATCGGCGCGAGGTCGAGTGGCTCGCGCATTTGAACTGGATGGCCACGAACTACTGGCCGAACATTCATGACGCCGCGCTGGTCCGTTTCCGCGCCGCCAGCCTCTATCCTTCCATCGAAGCGCCGACCTTCAGCCGCCACGGCGGCGCGTTGCCCCGGGGCGAATCGGTCGCCATCATCGCTCCCCCCACTCCGGCGGGCCAGCCCACGGCGGTATTTTACACGATCGATGGCAGCGATCCCGCGGATGTCGGCGCCCCGGCCTACACCGGTCCGCTGCTGCTGAAGCCGCCGGTCACGCTCAAGGCGCGGGCGCGCAGATCCCCGGTGGGCGAATGGAGCGCGCTGGCCGAAGCCTCGTTTTTTCCGGATCTGGATTCCGATGGTGACGGGCTGCCGGATTCCTGGGAGATCGAGCATGGTCTCGACGCTTTTCACGCCGGCGACGCGGCGGCGGATGGCGATGGCGACGGCTTCACCGCCCTCGCGGAATATGTGCTGGGCACCGATCCGCGCGATGCCGCGAACCGGTTTCATGTTTCGATCGAGGAGGCCGCCGCCGGCGGGTTTCAAATCACATTTTCCGCCCGTCCCGGCCGCCACTACACCGTGCAGGTCTCGG
>CAZYHO010000438.1:0-4480 GCA_964647495.1 uncultured Akkermansia sp.
TTCGGGCGGCGCGGAATCCGGGACCGCGCGAGGGATTTCCAACCCTGAATTCGGGACCGGGATGGAACAGAAGGAACAAAGGTAACAAAGGCTGAGTCAGTTTGGAGAACAGATCGTCTGCCCGGACTCTCACGCTGCGGGCGAGAGACCAGAATGACGCAACTCGTTCCTGCCTTGCTTCCTTCGTTGCCTTCTGTTCAAATCAATTTCCCCTTCAGGCTAACTCCGCGTCACCGTGGCGTGGAGGTTGAGCAGGGCGCGGGCGACAGTCGTCCAGGCGGCGAGGACGGCGGCGGGGAGATCGTCGGGGACCGGCAGAATTCCTATTTTCAGGAACTCCGCGGTGAGGGCGGGATCGGCGGCGAATTCGGCGCGGGACTTTTCCAGCAGCGGGAGGAGGACGGCGGCTTCGTCGGCGGATGGCGGGCGGGCGATCGCGGCGCGAAATGCCCAGTCGAGGCGAGCGGCGGCCTCGGCATCCGGCGGCCCGCTTTCCCGGAGGATGCGCGCGGCGAATGCGCGGGCGGCTTCGACGAACGTGGGGTCGTTGAGCAGCGTGAGCGCCTGGAGCGGCGTGTTGGAGCGGTCGCGGTTGGCGGTGCATTCATCGCGTCCCGGCGCATCGAACGCGAGGAGCATCGGGTGGAGGTAGGTGCGCTGCCAGTGCATGTAGATGCCGCGGCGCCACTGGTTGGAGTCGGTGTGCGCTTCGTATTCGCGGACGGGGAAATTGAGATTGGCGTAGTACTTGGGCGGTTGATACGGCCGCGCGCTCGCTCCGCCGATCTGGCGGACGAGCAGGCCGGAAATCGCGAGCGCGTTGTCGCGGACGAGTTCGGCGTCCAGGCGGAACCGGCTCTGGCGCCCGAGCCAGCGGTTCTCGGGATCGGCTTCGTGCGTCTGGCCCGCGGCGACCTGCGCCTCGGCGGGCACACTCGCCTGCCGGTACGTCCGGCTGGTGACGATGAGCCGGACCATGTGCTTGATGTCCCAGCCGGAGTCCATGAACTCGACCGCCAGCCAGTCGAGCAACTCGGGATGGACCGGCCATTCGCCCTGGGATCCGAATTCGTCGAGCGTCTTGCTCAGGCCGAACCCGAAGAATTGCTTCCAGAGCCGGTTCACGAACACGCGCGCCGTCAGCGGATTGTCGCGGGCGATAAGCCAGTCCGCCAAACCAAGCCGCGAAGCGCGGCGCGCGCTGGCCGAGGCGTCCGACTGATCCGTCCGATCCGTCCGATCCGTCTGATCAGACCGATCTGACACTCCTCGCACAAAAAAAACGGGCACCGCCGGTTCCACGAGATCTCCGCTGTTGTCCATCCAGTTGCCGCGGGGGAGGACCCGGATCGGGCGGCGGTCGACGCGTTTTGAGACGAGGGTTTTCGCGCCGCGGGCCAGGATGGCGTCGCGTTCGGCGCGCAGCGCGGCGGCGGCCTCGCGGCGATCGGCAAGGCTGGGGGCGTGGTTGCGATAGTGGGCGGCGAGCGCGAGAGGCGCGTCGGCGGGCGGCGGACCGAGAACGACGAGGGCGGCCTCGGCGGCGGCCGGCACGCCCGCGGCCGTGGCGATGGCGGGCCACGTGGCGCGCAATTGGGCGATCCAGGCGGCGAGTTCTGCCGGGAAACCATCCGGCCGGGCGGCGGCGAACGCGTGTTCGGCGGCGGGGAGCAGGGTGTTGACGATGTCGGCGAGGCGGGCCTGGTCCTCGGCACGGGGAACGATCATTTCCGGAGGGCGGTGGCCGTTGCCTCCGTAGACGCCCACTTCCTCGAGGTCGGCGAAGTAGGCGCCGAGCGCGTAAAAGTCGCGCATCGAAAGCGGGTCGAACTTGTGGTCGTGGCACTGGGCGCAGGCCAGGGTGGAGGCAAGCCAGGTCGTGCTGGTGGTGCGCACGCGGTCGGTCATGTATTTGACGAGGTACTCCCCGGCCTGGGCGCCGCCTTCTTCGGATGTGCTGTTGAGGCGGTTGTAACCGCTGGCGACGAGGAGTTCGGTGCGCCGCGCACCTTCGGGCAGCCCATCGGCCAGGAGATCGCCGGCCAGTTGCTCGCGGGTGAACTCGTCGAACCGCTTGTTCGCGTTGAAGGCGGCGATGACGTAATCGCGGTAGGGCGTCACGGCCATGTTCTGGTCGCCGTGATACCCGACGGTGTCCGCGTACCGCACCAGGTCGAGCCACTGGATGGCCAGGCGTTCGCCGAAATGCGGGGAGCTGAGCAGGGCATCGACGCGCTCGCCCAGCGCGCTCTCGGGATCCCGGGACCAGGCCTGCCGGAAAGCGGCCAGTTCTTCCACCGTGGGCGGGAGGCCGAGGAGGTCGAGGTGCAGCCGGCGCAGGAGGACATCCGGCGCCGCCTCGGGCGCCGGGCTCCAGCCGCGGTGATCGAGCGCGTCGCGGATCCAGGCGTCGATCGGGCTCAGGTCGCTCCAGCGCGGGTCGTCGGGTGTCGATTTCCGCGGCGCGGAGTAACTCCAGTGCGGCTCGTATTCCCCGCCTTGGGCGACCCAGCGGTGAAGGATGGCGCGATCGGTTTCCGATAGCGGTTTGTGCAGATCGGGAGGCGGCATCAGATCGTCCGGATCCGACGTGAGGATGCGGGCGACGAGTTCGCTGGCCTCGGGATCGCCGGGCACCACCGCCCGGATGCCGTCGTTGTCGGCCAGGGCGCCCTCGCGGTTGTCGAGCCGGCGGCCGGCCTTGCGCGTGTTCTTGTCCGGCCCGTGGCAGGCGAAACAGTACTCGGAAAGGATCGGGCGGACGTGGCGGTTGAACTCCACGCGCTCGGGCACGCTGCCCCCGGTGGCGGCGCCGGCGATTTCCAGACCGCAAATGGTCAGCGCAGGCAGCAGGGCGGTCAGGCGAACGGGCATCCCGCAATAAAACGGCGCCCGCGCCGCGACTCAACGAAAGTTTTGCCTCTCGGCCTGCTCGTGCTCGAATTCCGGGACGAATGGACCGGTCCGCGGATGACAAGTCGTCTGTCCCCCGGCAAAACCCCGGCGATCCTGCTCGTCTCCGCCAGTGCGCCAAGGCATATTCCTGGGTTGCCGCCGGAGGACGAACACCGAAGTCTTCCACCGCGAACACGAAAAACATTGCACCCGCAGCCGCTCCTCATTACTCTTGAAAGCGGATCTCTCCACTCAACAACGCCCAGCGCTTTCAATGCTTCGCCTTCCCGCTGCCATCATCGTCTTTCTTTCACTGGTCTTTCTCCCAGCCGTCGAGGGTCAGACAACGAAGAAACAGGGTACGCCTCGACCCTCCCGGGCCGCGACTCCGAAGCCGGCTGCCGATGCAACACCATCTCCAGAGCGCGCCCCGAATGTATCCATCGAACCGGACACTCTCGTGGAATTTGCTTCGCAGCCCGCGCGCGTCCAGAACCTCATCCGCGCCGCGCTCGCACTCACCCGGCAAGGGCTCACCTACAAGTATGGCAGCGCCGACCCCGCGCAGGGCGGCATGGATTGCAGCGGCACGATTTACTATCTGCTGCGCGCCGCAGGCTTCACCGACGTGCCGCGCGACTCATCGGGACAATATGCATGGACACGCCGCGCCGGGGGCTTTCGCGCCGTCATCGGAAAGAATGCCAACAGCTTCGAGTTCGACGAACTCCTGCCCGGCGATCTCATGTTCTGGACAGGCACTTACGAGGTGGCCCGCGACATCCCGATCAGCCACGTGATGCTTTATCTCGGCACCGAGAAGAAGACCAGACAGCGTGTCATGTTCGGCGCGAGCGATGGCCGAAGCTACCGCGGCATCCGGCGCTCGGGCGTCAGCGTCTTCGATTTCAAAATGCCAAAGTCCGATCCCGACACCCCGGCCAGGTCCCGTGCCGATTTCGTCGGCTACGCCCGCATCCCGGCCCTGCGCGACTCGACCCCGGCCATGGCTCCGGCCGCAACACCGGATCAAAAGCCCAAAAACACGCCTTCCGCAAAAGGTACACCTGCTTCGAAAAAGTAAAAGACCGGATCGATCCGGGACCAAGGCGATGCCGAACACTTTTCCGCTCCAGGCTTCGCTTCGCGGCCGAAGCCGGCACTCAACTGACTGGCGCCCTCTGCGGGCACGCCAATCCGGCATGCTGAGAGAAGCGACGAGCGATCATCGTTCCATTCCGGCGCAGCGGGCTCCGACCGCGGGCGCCTCAATGGCCGATCCGGATGACCGGCGGCCGTTGATGGTAGAGCGCACCCATCAGGATTCGAACCTGAAACCTTCTGATCCGTAGTCAGATGCTCTAATCCGTTGAGCTATGGGTGCCGGTTCGCGCCGGAAGCGGGAGGTGGAATCGCGGCGGGATAAAATGTTTAGGCAAGACGGCCGCGGTGTCAACTGGCGGAGGAGAGATTTCGCAGCGGTCCGATCATGGGCAGGCTCAGGGAGGCGGCGGAACCCGCGAGCGGCACACCGGCTTGCCCGCTCCTCCGGCTTGCCGCTCCCGGCACGATAAAGCCCGGTTTC
>CAZYHO010000439.1:0-4470 GCA_964647495.1 uncultured Akkermansia sp.
GCGAATGAACGCCAATGTCTGTTGAGCCCGGTGTGGTTCAATCAACCGCGAATGACGCCAATGAACGCGAATGAGGAGAATCTGCCACGTAGTGCAATTGACTGCAATTTAGACCATTACATACATCGGCGTCCATTCGCGGTTCTCCTTGAATGAACGGTATTGCTGTCAAGCCGATGAATCCCGATCCATTTCAAATCATCTTCATACACTGGTGTTAGTTTCTCACATTGACAAGGCGCACGAGCATTCGATCGAGGATGTGGTGGGACGGCTGGAGGCGGATCCGCGGGAGGGGTTGACGGAGGGGGAGGCGGCGCGGCGGCTGGGGGCGCTCGGCCCGAACGAATTGCCTGAAGAAGCGCACAAGCCTTGGTGGCGGCTGGTGTTGAGGCAGTTTGCGAGTCCGCTGATTTACCTGCTGCTGGTGGCAGGGGCGATCGCGTTCGGGCTGGGGCACGTGAGCGATGCGGCGGTGATCCTGGTGGTGGTGCTGGTGAACGCGGCGATCGGCGCGTTCCAGGAGGGGCGGGCGGAACACTCGATGGTGGCATTGCGCAAGCTCTCGGCGCTGCGCGTGCGGGTCGTGCGGGGCGGCCGCGAGGAAATGATCGAAGCGCGCGACCTGGCGCCCGGTGACATCATGCTTCTGGCCGCCGGGGATGCGGTCGGCGCGGACGCGCGCCTGCTGGAGGCGGCGTCGATGGAGGCGAACGAGGCCGCGCTGACCGGGGAATCGCTGCCGGTGGCCAAACACCCGCGGGAGGTGCCGCGCGACGCCTCGCTGGGCGACCGGTGCAACATGCTGCACGCCGGCACCCACCTGACGGCCGGGCGTGGGCGCGCGGTGGTCGTGGCGACCGGGCTGCACACGGAGGTGGGCAAGATAGCGCGGATGACGACGGCCGCGGAGGAGCCGAAAACCCCGCTCGAACAACGGTTGCACCAGTTCGGCCGGCGGCTGGCGGTGGCCGCCGTCGTGATATTTGCGATGATCCTCGGCTTCGGGCTGTGGCGCGGGATCCCGTTCGCCTCGATCTTCATGGTCGCCATCAGCCAGATGGTTTCGATGGTGCCCGAGGGGCTGCCGGTCGCGCTGACGATCGCCCTGGCGGTCGGCATGCAGCGGATGGCGCGGCGGGGCGCGATCGTCCGGCGGCTGGCCGCGGTGGAAACACTGGGATCCACCAGCGTGATCTGCAGCGACAAGACCGGCACGCTCACGAAAAACGAAATGACCGTGGTCGCGCTGCGGCTGCCGGACGAGCGCCAGATCGAAGTGAGCGGCGCCGGGTACGCGCCCGAGGGGCGCCTCCTGTGCGAGGGAAACGAGATCGATGTGGCCGCGGATCCCGCGCTGGTGGAGCTTCTCGAGGCCGTGGCGTTGTGCAACGACGCGCGCCTTGTGCCGCCGGACGAAACGGACGTGCGGTGGCGCGCCCTGGGCGACCCGACGGAAACCTCCTTGCTCACCGTGGCGATCAAAGGCGGGATCGACATCGAGGCGCTGGGGTCGCGGTGGCCGCGGCAGGCCGAGATTCCGTTCGATTCGGACGTGAAGATGATGGCCACACAGCATGGCGAAGGGGAAACGGGCCGCATCATTTACAAGGGCGCGCCGGAAAGGCTGCTGGACTTGTGCAATCCGGCCCAGGGCGACCTCGAGGCATGGAAACAGGCCGCAAGCGAAATGGGCGCCGCCGCGCTGCGCGTGCTCGCGGTGGCCGTGGCCGACGAGGGCGCACTCGATCCGGCCGCCGGCGTGAATCAATGGCAGGGGCGGCTGCGATGTCTCGGGCTTGTGGGCCAGCTCGACCCGCCGCGCGACGAGGTCACGGCGGCAGTGGCCGAATGCCGCGCGGCCGGCGTGCGCCCGGTCATGGTGACCGGCGACCACAAGGCCACCGGGCTGGCGATCGCGACAGCGCTCGGCATTGCGCGTCCGGGCGATATGGCGGTGGACGGCGCCGAGCTGGATGCCATGTCCGATGAGGCGTTGGGCGCCTCGCTCGACAGGCTGTCGGTCTTCGCGCGCGTGCATCCGGCGCAGAAACTGCGCATCGTCGCGGCGTTTCAATCGCAGGGCCACGTGGTGGCCATGACCGGGGACGGCGTCAACGACGCGCCGGCGCTGGCCGCGGCAGACGTCGGCGTGGCCATGGGGCTGACGGGCACGGAGGTCGCCAAGGGCGCGGCGAAGATCGTGCTGAGCGACGACAATTTCGCGACGATCGTGAAAGCGGTCGAGGAGGGGCGGCTGGTCTACCAGAACGTCAAGAAGGTGGTGCTCTTCCTCTTCGTGACGTCGCTCGACGAGGTGATCGTGCTGGCGCTGGCACTGGTCGCCGGGTACCCGCTGCCGCTGGCGGCGGTGCAGATCCTGTGGATCAACATCGTGACGGAGGGCACGGTCACGATCAACCTCATCATGGAAGGGCTGGAGGGGGACGAAATGGAGCGTCCGCCGATCCCGCGCCGTGAGTCGCTGATCTCGCGGCCGATGATGGGCCGGCTGGTCCTGATGACGCTGACTTCGGTCGCGGCAATTTTCGGCTTCTTCGTGTGGCGGCAGACGACCGGCGTGCCGTTCGCACAAGTCCAGACGGAAACATTCACGCTCCTGGCGATCAGCCAGTGGTTCAACGTGCTCAACTGCCGCAGCGCGTGGCGCTCGTCGTTGCACCTGGATATCTTCCGCAATCATTGGCTGGTCGGTGGCCTGCTGCTCGGCGTGCTGCTCCACCTGTGCGTCATCTACGCCGGGCCGCTCAACCGCATCTTCTACACGACACCGATCCCGCTGGCAGACTTCGCGCGGCTCTGGGTGATCGGCAGTAGCGTGCTCTGGGCGGAAGAGGCGCGGAAGTGGTGGGTACGGAGGAGGATGGGAAGGGATGGGGCTTGATTCTGCTTTGTCGTATTCCGGTCTGCGGAGTGCCGAAGGAGACGAGACAACACGCATTCCCGTTGCCGACGGCCTCATTGTGGCAAGTCAAACCCGTTCCCTGGAGTGAAGTGTCAACGAAGTGGAGAAACACGGAGCGTCATGTGGAATTCTCCCCCACACCACAGCGCCAACGGCCCGGCCCTATACCATTCCGGGGCGATGCCCCAGGCTGAAATAAAACCGGGCCGTTGGCCCTGCGGCCGGAGTGGGGACAGACCCCTTGTGCGATCCTCCCGAGGCATTCGAGCAGGGGGCGAACGATTTGGTTGGACCAAATATTCGCGCTTTCCGTCTCGGGCGTCTTCCAAGAATCGGCGGTCCCTCCTGGCCTCAGACTCGGGAACCGCTGGCGTGCCCGGAGGTCACGCCCCACCCATCCGTCGGGGCGTATGGGTGGGTGGGGCTTATGGGCTGAAGAGTGCCAGCACTTTCTGCTGGCCGAAGGGGGGGAGTGCCCGCACCGTCGGGCGCGTCATGACCGAACAGCCTGCGATCCAGACCATCACACTGCTTGAGCCGCTGAAAGCGACGTTGACGCGTGCGCGGGAGGAGGTCGGGCGTGTGATCATCGGGCAGCCGCTGGTGGTGGATGCGTGCCTGATCGCGATTTTCACGGGGCAGCATCTGCTGCTGGAGGGGGTGCCGGGAGTGGGGAAAACGCTGCTGGTGCGCACGCTGGCGCGCGTACTCGGCTGCGAATTCAACCGGATCCAGTTCACGCCGGACCTGATGCCGGCGGACATCACAGGCACGAATGTCTTCAACTTGCGTGAATCGCAGTTCACGCTGGTGCGCGGGCCGGTCTTCACGTCGTTCCTGCTGGCCGACGAAATCAACCGTGCCCCGGCGAAGACACAGAGCGCCCTGCTTCAGGCCATGCAGGAACGGATGGTGACGATCGATCGCGAATCGTATCCGCTGCCGGCCAATTTCACGGTCTTCGCGACGCAGAATCCGATCGAATACGAGGGCACGTACCCGCTTCCGGAGGCTCAGCGCGACCGGTTTCTGCTGAAGGTGACGGTCGATTACCCGGCGCGTGAGGACGAACTCCGGCTGGCCACCCAGATGCTCGGCGATGACTCGCCGGAAGCGCTGCTCGATCGCGGCGTCGTCCAGCCGGTGCTGCCCGCGGCGGAATTGCCGGTGCTGCGCCGCGCGCTGGGCGCGGTGTTCGTGAAAGACGAGATCACGGCGTATGTCGTGGATCTGGTGCGGCAGACGCGGGCCAGCGAACACATCATGGTCGGCGCCGGTCCGCGCGCCACACAGGCGCTCCTGCTCGCCAGCCGCGCGTTCGCCGCGCTTTCGGGCCGCGATTTCGTCACCCCGGACGACGTGCGCACACTGCTGCCGGCCGTGCTCGGCCACCGGCTCATCCTGCGGCCGGAGTATGAAATCGAGGGCCTCACGGTGGCGGAGGCCGTGCAGAAGACGATCGAGAAAGTGCCGGTGCCTCGATGACGGAGGGTGGGGCGTGACCTCCGGGCACGCCAGCGGTTCCCGAGTCTGAGGCCAGGGGG
>CAZYHO010000440.1:0-4456 GCA_964647495.1 uncultured Akkermansia sp.
GCCAGCTTGAAAGGCCGTGGTTTCCCGCGGAGCGCCGCACCTGGGAGCGCCGCAGTCGCTGCGGCCTCGTGCGTATCGGCATGGGCGCGCGGATGCGGTGTGAGTATTGATCGCGGAGCAGGGAGAATATGTGATTTTGAACACAGGAGCGAAAGTCTCCACAGAGGGTCTGTCCCCTTGCCATGGGGTGAGTTTCGGGAGAGGATGGCGGGGATCGTATGTCATTGTCCGCGACGCCACTGATGCCGCCTCGCATCCCTGACCACGAGGTCTTGCGGTGCATTGGGCGGGGATCGTATGGGGAGGTGTGGATGGCGCGGGCAGTGACCGGGGCGTTGCGGGCGGTGAAGGTCGTGCGGCGGGTGGATTTCGAGATGGAGCGGACGTTTGAGCGTGAGTTCGAGGGGATTCGGAGTTTCGAGCCGATTTCGCGCAGTCACCCCGGGTTTATCGACATTTTGCATGTCGGGCGCAATGCGGACGAGGGGTTTTATTTTTGCGTGATGGAGCTGGCGGACGACCGGTATGCGTGCCGGGCGATCGTGCCGGCGGAATACGAGCCGCGGACGCTGAGCACGGACAAGAAGGACAGCGCGAATCTCGGCCTGGACAAGGTGATCGAGGTCGGCCTGCTGCTGGCCGATGCGCTGGCGCACTTGCATCAGCACGGTCTGATCCACCGCGATGTGAAGCCGTCGAACGTGATTTTCATCAACGGGGCGGCGCAACTGGCGGACATCGGGCTGGTGGCGGCGTACGGCCAGCGCACGTATGTCGGCACCGAGGGATTTGTGCCGCCGGAGGGGCCGGGCACGCCGCAGGCGGACACGTATTCGCTGGGGATGGTGTTGTATGAGTTGAGCACCGGCAAGGACAGGCTCGAATTTCCCGCGCTGCCCGACGACCTCGACCGTCTGGGCGAACGCAAGAAGTGGTGGGCGTTGAACGAGATCATTTGCCGCGCCTGTTCTCCGGATCCGAAGGACCGCTATCCGAATGCCCACGAGATGGCCGAGGACCTGAGGCGTGTGCTCCACGGCGGCCGGAAAAAGCAGCGCCGCTGGTGGCATCGCAAGCGTGTCTGGCTCGGCGCCGCGGCCGCATTCGTATGCCTGGTGTGGGCGGACCAGGTGAACAAGCGTGCCGGCCGGTCCGCCGGCGCGGGTGTTCCGGTGGCCGCGGATTCAGGCGGCGATGTGCCGGAGGAATTCCCTTTTGTGGGACCGCCGGCGCCGCCTCCACCCAAGGTCGGGCTGCTGCAATTGCGCACCGATCCACCGGGCGCCGAAGTCTGGATCGAGGAGACCTTTCGCGGCCACACACCGATCGACCTGGACGAATGGCCAGTCGGCACGGTGCCGGTCACCTTCCGCCTTCCACGGCATCGGGAAGTGACGCACCTGGTGCCGGTTGTCGAGGGAGAGCCGGATGGATTGCAGTTCGGCCTGGATTTCTGGGATCCTCCGGCCATTGGCGAGAAATGGCGCAATAGCTTCGGGCTGGAATTCGAACCGCGTGGCGCCGAGCATGTCGCGCTGCTGCCGACCACAGTGGACCACTTCGTGCAGGCCCACGACGGCGAGTTTCGCGAGGGCGAGGTGCTGTCATGGACGCCGCCCGGTGGTTCATCGGATATCCTGATCGTTTTCGTCCCGCAGGGAGATGCCGAGACATATTGCGCCTGGATGGCGGAACGCGACCGCGAGCACGGGTTTTTCGGGATCGACCACTTTTACCGGTTCGAGAAAGTGGAGGAGGGCGTCCACCCGACCAAGGACGATTCCATTCGCGAACCCATTCAAACCGGCGATCGCGAACCTCTGTCGTTCCGCCTTGTCGTCGGCCAGCACCAGTTCGGCACGGTTCTTGTCACGTCCACGCCATCGGGGGCCGAGGTTTTCGAGGATGGCACATTGCTCGGTTCCACACCGCTGACTCTGGAGCGGCGGCTGGCCGGGCCGGTGGCATTTGACGTCCAGCTCCCCGGGCACCTGCCGGGTCGCATCGAAGGTGAAGTCCATCCGTCGAAGCCTTTCGAACGGGCCGTCACCCTGGAGCGCACGATGCTTGCCGTCTTCGACCAGGACTGGCAGAACGGGCTCGGCCAGATCTTCCGCCCGGTCGACGGTCTGCAATTCTGCATCTGGGAAACACGCGTGCGCGATTACGACGAATTCCTCAAGGCCAAAGGGCGCACGCACACCACCGACATCGATCAGACGCCGGAGCACCCGGTCGTGGGAGTCACTCGCGCGGATGCCATCGCATTTTGCCAATGGCTCACCGAAAAGGAAATCGCCGAGGGCAGGCTGGAAAAAACATGGGCCTATCGGCTGCCGACCGACACCGAATGGAGCGCCGCGGTAGGCATTCGCAACGAACGAGGTTCCACACCGCGCCAACGGAACTCCGTCATCAAGGGCGTCTACCCATGGGGCTACAAATGGCCGCCCCCGCCCAAGGCCGGTAACTTCGCCGATCGCTCCGCTCAGGGTAAATTCCTGCTCGACCGGCCAGGGGACAGGCTGCTGCCAGGCCGGGATGGCTTTGACTTCACGGCGCCGGTGGGTCTCTTCGATCCCGGCGACACCGGGTTGCACGACCTTGCCGGCAACGTCTGGGAATGGGTCGCGGATGACTTCGGCGAAGAAGCCGACAGAACCACCAATTACAGCACGTTCGGCGTGGTCCGCGGAGGCAGTTGGGCGGACTACAGCAAGGAGCGGCTGTTCAGCAGCTTCCGCAACGCCGTCCCCGTCGCCCAGGTCGAATCAAACACCGGGTTCCGCATCGTGCTGGATGGCGCCAATGGCCAGGAGCCGAAGGGCGGGGGACAGAAGTACGGCGCGGTTTTTCTCACGTCCACGCCGACAGGAGCCGAGGTGTTCGAGAATGGCGAGCGGCTCGGTTCCACACCGCTGACTCTCGAGCGGCGGCCGGCCGGGCCTGTGGCATTCGATGTCCGGCTCCCGGGGTACCAGCCGGCTCGCATCGAGGGCGAAATCCAGCCGTCGACGCGCTTCGAACGGGCCGCCACCCTGGAACGCGCGATGCTTGCCGTCTTCGACCAGGAGTGGCAGAACGGGCTCGGCCAGATCTTCCGCCCGGTCGGCGGTCTGCAATTCTGCATCTGGGAGACACGCGTGCGCGATTTCGACGAATTCCTGAAAGCCACCGGGCGCACGCACACCGCGGACATCGACCAGACGCCGGACTATCCGCTCCACCCGGTCGTCGGAGTCAAGCGCGCCGACGCCATGGCGTTTTGCCAATGGCTGACCGAAAAGGAAACCGCCGAGGGCCGCCTGGAAAAAGGCTGGACTTACCGCCTGCCGGCCGACATCGAATGGAGCGCCGCGGCCGGCATTCCCAATGAGCGAGGCTCCACCCCGCGAGCACGCAACTCCGTCGTCAAAGGCATCTTCCCGTGGGGTTACGATTGGCCGCCCCCGCCCAAAGCCGGCAATTTCGCCGACCAGTCCGCCCTGGGCAAATTCACGCTCGATCGTCCCAGGGACAGGCTGTTGCCAGGCCGGGATGGCTATCATTTCACGGCGCCGGTGGGTAAATTCGATCCCGGCGCAACCGGCCTGTACGATCTCGCCGGAAACGTCTGGGAATGGGTCGCGGATGACTTCGGCGGCGAAGCCACCACAATCAACTACAGCACGTTCGGCGTGGTTCGTGGAGGCAGTTGGGCGGACTACAAAAAAGATCGCCTGTTCAGCAGCTTCCGCAACGCCGTTCCAATCGCCCAGATCGAATCAAACATAGGGTTCCGCATCGTGCTGGATCGCGCACAGGGCCAGGCACAGAAGGGCGGGGGACGGAGATAATGTTTCGCTGCGGCGCATGTTCGCCTTATTGACGGTTTGGAAGTTCGTCCCCTTCTTGTGGCTGGGTTGCTGGCACGAGCGCCATCGCCTGCAAAAAGCTATCCCGGGATGCTCCCTTGGCTCGTTCAGCGATGATGTCATATGTCTGTAGGGCTGAAAGCTTCTCGGCAATGGCCAAACTGATGAACTGATTGATGGAGATACCATCGGCATCCGCCGCTCTCTTGAGATTGCGGTGGAGGGAATCTGGAAGTCTCAGGCTGAGGCTACTCATGGCAATAATGAAAGGAAGTGTGATGGAGTGACAACCGAAATACTGAACCGGGAAGCCGGAGCAAGGTCCTTGCGGTTGAATGTGACGATGTGCGAGGCACCGGAGGCAATGGCGAGTTCCAGCACCATATCGCCCTTGGGATCAGGGACAAGAGGACGCCAAAGGTAGTAAATCGTTTGTTTGCGGGCGATCTGTGCAATCCGGCTGATGATGGAATCCACTGCTTGAGGCGGGATGGAAATGCCTGAATCCGGTCTGGACGACACGTCGTCGTATTCGGCCAACAACGGAACGGAAAGAGCGATCTCGAAATCTCCTCGGTCAGCGGCCAGAAGGATCTGGTAGC
>CAZYHO010000441.1:0-4453 GCA_964647495.1 uncultured Akkermansia sp.
GAATCGGCGGTCCCCCATGGCCTCAGACTCGGGAACCGCTGGCGTGCCCGGAGGTCACACCCCACCCCGAAGCTTCGCGTCCAGCAACAGTGTCCGAAAGCAAGTGGCTGACCTCTGATTTCCGGGCTCTGATCTCTGGCTTGGGTGGGACGCGATCCTCCGGGTGCGTCAGCGCTCAGCCCCCCTCTCACTCGCCACCACCATGACCCGCGCCCATGAACTGCCTGCCCTCCCTCAAAGCAAATTCCTGGCAGTGGGATTTGGGGTGAGGGAGACGCCTGAAGGGCTCGTTTTGCTTCCTCCTCGTGTTGTGGGAATTTCCCACCATGATTGTGACGCTCGACTCGAAACGCCGTCTCACACTGCCGTCCGGATTGATGGACGCCTCCCCCGGCGAGGCGTTTGATGTGATCTTCGACGCCGAGGAGGATGCGGTCGTGTTCCGACGCCTTCCCGGCAAGGAGGACTGGCTCGACGTGCTCGCCGAATGCCCCGAGGAGATGGACGACATCCCGCCGCGCTGTCGCGAACTTCCCAAAGGTCGCAAGCTGTGAACTGGCTCCTCGACACCGATGTGATATCCCATATCGGCTGACCATCGCGACCGGAAACGAAAAGGACTTCGACCGCCCCGGAATCAAAGTCTTCAACCCGTTCAAGACGGGCACCTGAGCACCTGAGCGCCGATGGGCGACACCCACTTTTCACTGAACCAAACCGTCGCCTCCACCAAGTGTGTTGCGCTTCCCCATCATCCCCTGATGGTGGCCGGTGCGGACAGGGAGTGGGGACAGACCCCTGGCGCGCTCCGTCCCATGTGCGGAGTTCCGATCCGCCTCGTCTGGCCTGGCCGAAGAGGGTATGGAAATGGTGGTTTCGGTGACCGGGCGAAGCGGGCGGGAGAAGCAGCACATGCGCCCGAGAATCGATCACACGCGAATCATTGCAACGTCTAACGGTGCAGCGCCCACTGCCGCGCGTTGCTTTTCCAGCGTGGAGGGCGCGGGGAACCAGACGTAGAGCATGAAATAGACGAGCACGCCGGTCACGCTGACGTAGAACCAGATCGGCCATGTGATGCGGGCGATGCGCTTGTGGCGCGCGTCGTCGCGTTTGAGCCCGCGGAAGAGGGTGACGATGGCGAGCGGCACGATGGCCATGGCGAGCACGATATGCGAGATGAGCATCGCGTAGTACACGCTGCGGATGGCGCCCTCGCCGCCGAACGGCGTGTGCACGCCTTTCACGGCGACCTTGTGCGCGACATAAAAGACCAGGAAAACGCACGATACCGCAAAAGCGGCCAGCATGGTGGCGCGATGCGCCTGGATGCGCCGCTGCTTGATGAAGACGAGGGCGATCACCAGGAGCACCGTGGCAAGGGCGTTGAGTGTGGCGTTCAGCGCAGGCAGGTCGTGAATGGTCATGGAAATTGGATTGTATCGATGCGGCTGGCTGGACGGGCCGGCTGTGAACTCTGGGATCTTTGCCTCGGTCGCGAAAGGCAATCGTCATTCATCGGCGCTCGTTGCGCTCATTGGCGCTCATCGGCCTTTTGTTTCGCCGCCGCCTCCTCACCCACTTCACGCGAGGCGACCCAATGGACGGCGTTGGCGAGCAACCGGCGAAACTCCGGGCGGTCGAAGTCGCGGACGTGCCCGAGCGACGTGTAAAACACGCGGCCGCCGCCCGGCGACCGGTGGACCCAGGCCACCGGCTCCGGCCGGTCGATGCCGCGGGCACGGCCGGTGAGCAGCGCGGTGGCGCCGTCGCGCAACGGCGTGTTGACGTACAGCCCGCTCCCGGTCGGAAATGGATCCGTGCCGATGCCGTCGAGCACCGGGTGTTCCACGCCGGGGATGAGCGCGGCCGTGGTCGGGATGTCGTTCCCGTGGTGTTGCTGGTAGTTGCCGCCGATCACGGCCGCATCCCATTCCGGCCAGACGGCACGCCCGGCCGGCAGGTCCACGCCCGGGCGCAGCGCGAACGCGTGGCTTGTGGTGCGGATCCCGACGACGCCGCCCCCGCGCGCGATGAAATCCCGGACCGCCTGGAGCTGCGCCTCCGGCAGCGCGCGCCGCCGCACGCTGATCAACAACACGCTGGCATCGGCCAGGGCGGAGGTTCCGGCGAACTCGCCGGTGCTCCCGTCCATCTCGCGCACGTACCGCAGCCGGTACCGCGCGCCGAGTTCCGCCTCGGCGTATGCCGGGAGCGATTCCCATGTCTTGTATTCATCCTCCCCGATCATGACGGCCACGACCGGTCGCGCGTCGTCGGCAAACGCGAAGGGATTTCCGCCGAAGACATCGCTGCTCAATGCCGTCGGCGCGATCCATCGTTCGATGTGCGCGATGGTCAGCTCGGTGCCGCGGTGATGGCCGACGAACGGCGCCATCGCCGGGTTGTACATGGCGTCGGTCAGATCGCGCAGCAGCAGCGCGTTCTTTCCGAGCCGCGCCATCTGCCGCAGACCGAACGACCGGCCGCAGATGCACATGTTCGCATGCACGCCGATGACGATGACGTTCCTGATCCCGCGCGCCTCGAGCAGGTTCCAGATTTCCCCGCCGCGATCCGAAATCGCGTCGCGCTCCGGATCGATGATCACCGCCGGATGCTGCGCCCGCCACGGCCATTGCGCCCCGCCGGCCCGCCGGCCTTCCGCCACCAACTGCTTCTCCCAGGCGGCATGCTCCGCAGGTGTGTCGTCGCAGCCGCCGTCGCTCGCGTCGATCGGATACCCCGCCTTCTCCTCGTCGCTCGAAATCCAGTACTGCCATTCATCGATCGCGTCCGGCACCACCGCCGCCCGCGGCGCCTCCTGCGCCCGCCGCCGCGCCTCGTGCCCGTCGTACGCCGCCATGCAATCGGATGGCGCGTGGATCACGAACACGCCGGCCGTCCGCGCCACCGCCACCACCTCCGCCACACGCGGCGCCATCGCGTTCACGCGCTTCACCGCGTTGCCGCAGTTGTGCGAATCCCAAAAGTCACACACAATCAATGCCGTTTGCGACGCCTTCCACCGCGTCGCCGTCGCCGCCACCTCCACACCGTGCTCGCCCGTCCGCCGCGATTGCGCCGGAAATACGAGGTCACCCGCCTCCGCCGCACCCGCGCCCCCGCTCGCCACCGCCAGCCATGACACCGCGGCCGCCCCGCACGCCGCCGCCGCCTGTCGCAGAGCCCGCGCCAGCCGATCCCTTGTCGTCTTCATGCTGGTCTTCATGCCCTCCTCTTTCTTCGGATATCCGGCTCCTGTCCACCCTCTATCAACCTCCCCGAAAAATCTGCATCCCCCCGCTCATTTCCGCTTTCCAAAGGAATAAGGAAGGTCAATAATTGTTGATATTATGGTATTTCAGGCCGCCTACCTCACCACCGCGCAATACCTCTCGCCCGCCGTTCAACTCACGCTGGCGGTGGCGTCCTTCGTGCTGGGGGCCTGCATCGGTTCGTTTCTGAACGTGGTGATTTACCGCCTGCCGCTGGGAATATCGGTGAGGAACCCGAAGCGGTCGTTCTGCCCGGGCTGCCGGTATCAGATTCCGATGTGGCACAACGTGCCGCTGGTGAGCTGGTTCCTGCTTCGCGGAAAGTGCGCGAACTGCGGGGTATCGATTTCGCCGCGGTATGTATTCGTCGAGCTGCTCACGGCGCTTCTGTTTCTGATGGTGTTCCTGTGGTTCGGGCGCGACCAACCGTGGCTGGTGGTCCCGATGTGGGTGTTTCTCGCGCTGTGCGTGGCGGCGACGTATATCGACTTCGACCACATGATCATTCCGGACGAGATCACCTATGGCGGGCTGGCCGCCGGTGTCGCGTGCAGCGCCATCTTTCCATGGATGATCACGAACGAGGCGACCTGGGTGACCGAGTGGCTGCCCAACGCGATGCAAGCCGGCCTGCGCTGGACGAACATCACCGAGTCGCTGCTCGGCGCCGGGCTCGGGTTGCTGCTTGTGTGGCTGGTCGTGCAATTCGGCAAACTGGTTTTCGGGCGCCTGAAATACGAGTCGCAGGAACCGGTCGCCTGGGAGGTCAGCCAGCCGGAAGGTGAACCGGAGCCGATCATCCTGCTCGGCACCGAAAAACACCTGTGGACCGATGTGTTTTCGCGGAGAACGGACCGTCTCCGGATGACATGCCAGTCCTGCGTGCTCAACGGCGAGGAACAAGGCGCGGGCGAACTCGTGCTCAGCGAGGATACCGTGCGCTTCACGCCGGAGGGCGGCGAAACCGCGGGCCGGAAACTCGAGGAAGTCCAGCACATGACCGGGCGCATGACCAAAGCGGTGGTGCCGCGCGAGGCGATGGGCCTCGGCGACGTGAAATTCATGGGCCTGGTCGGCGCTTTCCTCGGCTGGAAAGGTATCCTGTTCACGCTCTTCTCCGCCAGCATCGTCGGCAGCGTGGTCGCTGTCGTGATGATCCTCCTCAAACGCCGCGA
>CAZYHO010000442.1:0-4444 GCA_964647495.1 uncultured Akkermansia sp.
CACGACACCCTCCACTTCTCTTGGAATCGGTTTTGCAACTTTCGGAGATGCGCCCGCGTGAAGGGCGTGAAGGGGCGGGTCGCACAAAACTGTTGCCATTCCTTAATTCCGGCTCCATTGCCTAAGCCCGTTTTCGGCGCAAACCGTCACCTGCGTTCACCATGGCCAAGAGAGGCAGCCCGACCATTTTCGCTGCGCCCCCCGGCCCGCAGATGGGGCGCTGGCTCTACGGCACTCAGAAATCAAACGGCCAGTCCTCAGTGGTGGCCACGGCCGATGCCGATCCCGCCGTCAGTTACCTCTACGCGGGCTTGGCCTGGATCATCGAAGCCGCCTGTGCCGAGCCGGGCGTGCGCCTCACGCAACATAATCTCGGCGGCATGACCATCGGCGATGGCGGCGATCAATACGTCGGCGTGGACCGCTTCGGACAACTCGAGGAACTCCGCTGGCACCGCATCTCCAGCCCCACCACCTGGCTGGAACACCTCACCTTCGGTTACGACAAATCCGGCAGCCGCCTCTGGCGCGAAAACCTCCTCTTCGGCAATACCGAAGACGAACTCTACGCCTACGACGGCCTCTACCAACTCCTCCTCCGCCAGCGCGGGAACCTCACCAACGACAAACTCGCCATCGCCGGCACGCCACAACGCGAGGAAGCTCTCGCCTTCGACCCCCTCGGCAACTGGACCGGCTACAACGCCAAAGCCGGCGGCACAGCATTCCTCACGCAAAGCCGCACGCACAACCAGGCCAACCAGATCACCGCCCTTGGTAACAGCGTGCCGGCCGTCACGCCGCTGGGCGTTTCCCACGACGCCGCCGGCAACATCGTCCAGGCCCCGCCTGACCCCGCCGGTGACTGGACCAAGGGCTTCAAGCTGACATGGGACGCCTGGAACCGTATCGTCAAAGTCCGCAAGGCCAATGACAACAGCGAGGTCGCCACTTTCCAGTACGACGCCCTCTTCCGCCGCACGATCCGTCATGTCGGGAGCACCGACCACCACGAATACTGGGACTCCGCCTGGCAGCTCGTGGAAGAACGCCTCGACGCCTCCGCTCAGCCGCACTTTCAATACCTCTGGGGACTGAATGGCCACAACGACCTCGTCCGCCGGGACGACACCACCACCGCCGGTGGCGACGGCAGTTTCAGTTCCGGCTCCAGTCCTTCCTCCCGCCTCTACGTCCTCTCCGACGGAATGAGCCCCACCGCCATCCTCGACCGCTCCGGAACCCTCCTCGAACGCCAGTCGTTCAGCGCCTTCGGCCTCCGCCGCCTCCTCGCCCCCAACGGCTCCGACCGCGCCACCAGTGTCCTCTCCGACTGGCGCTGCGCCTTCCACGGGCAGTTCTACGATTCCGAAACTGGTTTCGCCAATTATGGATTCAGATACTACTCGCCGCAACTGGGAAGGTGGTTCAGCCGTGATCCTATCAGTATTGAGGGAGGCTTGAACATTTATGCTCACTTAGAAAACAATCCAATTAACATAATCGATGGATTGGGATTGAGACCATACACATTGCCCGATGGGCGGACTATTGATTTCGACAGTCTGCCACCTGAATTACAGAACGCTATCTATGATTACGAACGTGAGAAGCAGAAACTTGAGGATTTAGAGCAACAAATGAAAGAACTCGAAGCTTACAAGGAAGCTATCGAAAGCGGAACGAACAGCTCGGTCAGAAAAGTGGGAGAACCTACAGTTGGGTCTCCTGTGTTTGAGTCCGAGAAGCAGAAGTGCCTATACGAGTGCATGGAATCGAAAGGGGCAATCAAGGCGGGTACTGCGGGTGTTGTTCTCGGGGGAGGGGGGATGGTGTTGGGGACTTACCCAAAAACACCGGAGGAATTGCGCTACTCTCAGAAGATTAACAACAAAACAACAGACACGACATTGTTGCACAGATTTCAAAAAAACTTAAATAAAGGGAGGCAATCCGCACGTAAGAAACCGATAAAATCACTAGGAAAAGTAGGCAAGATGACATCAGGGGCCGGAAATGTATCTAGATATGCTAGTATTGTGTTGAACGTGTATACACTTGCGATGTTTGCGTATTGCTACTGTGAATGTAGCAAAAAACTTGCAATCAAATAGGGGTGATGTCCATTTTCAGAATACTGAAGCTGAGGCGCTTCAAAGGTCGCAATCCACAGAGCATCAGCGATGTTTATGATAGCTGCGTAGAAGCTCGTGGACTTGACAAGGATCAATGGATTCAACTGTTTGTACAGGTTGCCGAGATACTCGATCTTCCGCCTGAAGTTCTGCGGCCATTTGATCGCTTTTCGGTAGAGCTAGCACCACTTCCTTGGTTTCGAGTTAACGATGAGCTGGAGTTACTAGGCGAGTGGTATGGAAACATAATGAGCAGCTTAAATTCCAATGATTATCCCACTGTTGAAACAATCGGCCAGATGATCGAGTCAATCCTCGTTGCCAAGAGTTTGGTGGTAGCCAATGGCAACGACAGTGACATGAAGGGCTCCGTGCCAGAGTCGGAGGAAGCTTCTTGAGCAAGGGACGCAACATGAGCGACATAGCTACTTTAGTAGCCGTGCGGACCCGTCAAGACAGAGGCTGCCGCGACTGGTGCAATTGTCGCCGAACGTGGGCGATATGAAAATATATGTTCAAAATCACTGTTGCTCAGTCATCCTCGCCACACACCCGAGGTGACCCAGATTTGGAAGAAGAGCTTTGGGGGTGGAATTGTGGAGGAAGAAGATTGTGTTTCATGCACGATTTCCGAACCGTCAGTTATCGACGAATTTCAGAACGCCCGTGGCAACTGGCGAATGTCGAGACCGACCGCGAACGCGGCTCGCTGGACGCCCGACCTGTGAGGCGGGTCGGACGTCAATCCATAGCCTTCGTGTCGCAGATTGTGCCGGGTGGCTTCGCAGAGGGACGGCCGTTCATCGCGGCAGGGCGCTCACATCCAGTCTCGGTCTCGGCGGTCCCCCATTGGCCGCTTCGTCCTGCGGGTTCCGTTTCACGGTGTCCAAGCTACCTCCGCCCTCTCGGGAGCTTTTGTCCTGGCTCACCGCTCATTCCCGCCAGGGCACGAGGAGTCGAAGGAGTCGAAGGGGAGTAACACAAAACGGTTGCCATTCCATGACTCCGATTGCATACTCCGATCTTGACTTCTATTTGTTTTCAGCTTTATTCATTTACGAGCCCGTTTTCAGCGCAAAGCACACCTGCGTTACCATGAGCAAGAGAGGCAGCCTGACCGCCCTGACCAATCCCTCCGGCTCCGTCATCCAGCGCGATTACGGCTCCAATGGCGGCGTCAACGACCGCCTCTCCCGCCCCCAGCACTTGCGCAATCCCGCCGACGCCGACCCCGCCGTCAGTTACCTCTACGCGGGCTTGGCCTGGATCATCGAAGCCGCCTGTGCCGAGCCGGGCGTGCGCCTCACGCAACATAATCTCGGCGGCATGACCATCGGCGATGGCGGCGATCAATACGTCGGCGTGGACCGCTTCGGACAACTCGAGGAACTCCGCTGGCACCGCATCTCCAGCCCCACCACCTGGCTGGAACACCTCACCTTCGGTTACGACAAATCCGGCAGCCGCCTCTGGCGCGAAAACCTCCTCTTCGGCAATACCGAAGACGAACTCTACGCCTACGACGGCCTCTACCAACTCCTCCTCCGCCAGCGCGGGAACCTCACCAACGACAAACTCGCCATCGCCGGCACGCCACAACGCGAGGAAGCTCTCGCCTTCGACCCCCTCGGCAACTGGACCGGCTACAACGCCAAAGCCGGCGGCACAGCATTCCTCACGCAAAGCCGCACGCACAACCAGGCCAACCAGATCACCGCCCTTGGTAACAGCGTGCCGGCCGTCACGCCGCTGGGCGTTTCCCACGACGCCGCCGGCAACATCGTCCAGGCCCCGCCTGACCCCGCCGGTGACTGGACCAAGGGCTTCAAGCTGACATGGGACGCCTGGAACCGTATCGTCAAAGTCCGCAAGGCCAATGACAACAGCGAGGTCGCCACTTTCCAGTACGACGCCCTCTTCCGCCGCACCGTTCGCAAGGTCGGCGGCACAAGCCACCATGAGTACTGGGACGCCGCCTGGCACCTCGTGGAAGAACGTATCGGCTCCTCCTCCCAGCCCAGCTTCCAATTCCTCTGGGGCCTCCGCGGCCACAACGACCTCGTCCGCCGCGACGACACCACCTCCGCCCCAGGCGGCGAGGACAGCAGCAGCTCGGGTTCCAGTCCTTCCTCCCGCCTCTACGTCCTCTCCGATGGCATGAGCCCCACCGCCATCCTCGACCGCACCGGAACCCTCCTCGAACGCCAGTCATTCAGCGCCTTCGGCCTCCGCCGCCTCCTCGCCCCCAACGGCTCCGACCGCACCACCAGCGTCCTTTCCGACTGGCGCTTCGCCTTCCACGGGCAGTT
>CAZYHO010000443.1:0-4437 GCA_964647495.1 uncultured Akkermansia sp.
ATGGGGACAACATCCTCAAAACCGCCTCAGGGGCCTTGGCTGCCATTGACTTGGCAGCGGGGCGTATCACAGGCTGAGGCGGGCTATGCGCAGTCACGGCGGCACAAGTGAGGCAGAGAAAGCCACCCACTCGTGCACTTCGCACCGCGCACCGGCCGCTGTCCGTGGTCGGAGATCGGAGGTCCGGAAGATACATCCGAAAGCGAAGAACGAAGAACCAAGAACCAAGAACCAAGAACCAAGAACCAAGAACCAAGAACCAAGAACCAGGAACCAGGAACCAGGAACCAGGAACCAGGAACGTCAAACGAGGCTCAGTTTCCCATGACAAGCCGATATCCCACCTTCGGTTCGGTGAGGATGAAGCGCGGGTTTTCGGGATCCGGTTCGAGTTTGGCGCGGAGGCGGGCGATGTGGGTATCGACGGTGCGGGTGGTGGGAAATGCGGCGAACCCCCAGACGAGGTCGAGGAACTGGTCGCGCGTGACGACGCTGCCGGCCTGCCGGATGAGCAGGGCGAGCACGCCCCATTCTTTGGCGGTCACGTCGACGGTCTTGCCGGCGCGGGTGATGCGGCGGCGTGTCAGGTCGACGAGGACGTCACCGAATCGCACGTCCGCGGGCAGGTTGGCGACCTGTTCGGTGCGGCGGCGCGGGGCGCGAATGCGTGCTTTGAGTTCGGCCAGGCTGAACGGTTTGACGAGATAGTCATCGGCGCCGGCATCCAGGCCGTGCACGCGGTCGTCGATGAGGCCGCGGGCGGTGAGCATGAGGACTGGCACGCTGTGGCCGAGATCGCGCAGTTGCCGGCAGAGCGAGAAGCCGTCGAGCCGCGGGAGCATGATGTCGAGCACGATGAGGTCCGGTTTTTCCGCGAGCGCCTTGTCCAGCCCATCGCGGCCATCGGCGGCGGTGAGCACGCGCCAGCCTTCGTCGGCGAGGGCATCGCGGATGGCGATGCGCAGCGGCGTTTCGTCTTCGATCAGGAGGAGGCGCATGGGGTGGCGGGAAAACGGACGGTGAAGCGGGAAAACCGGCCGGGCTCGCTATCGACGCGCACGGTGGCCCCGTGGGCCTCGGCGATCTGGCGCACCAGGCTGAGGCCGATGCCGGCGCCGGTCGTTTCGCGGGTCAGGCCGTTATCGACGCGGCAGAACCGCTCGAATATCCGCGACCGGTCGCCCGGCTCGATGCCGAAAATCTCGCGCGCTCGCCGCAACCCCCGAATGGCGGCTGGTACGGATCGAGGAGCGGTGTCTGCTTTTTTTCCCACCAAAATGACGCGCGTCCATGAACTTCCGGCCAACACTCCGAAGCAAATCCTGGCAGCAAAACTTCCTTGATTATGCGGCCTGTTCTTTTAGCCTCAGGCACGGCAGAATCTGCTCTGCATTATGAAAGTCGATCTTGTCAATGAGGCTTCCAAGCTGATCCCTCACCTTCCGACGCTCATCAACATCGTCTCGCAACGAGTGCGCCAGTTGAAGCAAGGACGTGCGCCACTGGTCGATCTCGCTGGCCGCCACAGGCTCGGGCAGGCGGACATCGCGCTGCTGGAAATTATCGAGGGCAAGGTTGTAATAGGTGAACCGGATGATTCGGATTTTGTTGTCGAGCCTGGAGCACCACCGTGCTGCGAGGCGGCTGCTCCTTTCTCACATGCATGGCACACAAATCCTCAAATCAGACAGATGAGCCAGGCAATGAAAAAAGCGCGGCAAGCCGCCTCCTCCGCCTCGCGGGAAGTTTTCTTGGCACAATTGAAGCGGCAAGGCCGAATTTTGGTCAAGCCTATCACCAAATAACCGCCATCCAAAAGGCTGCGGAAGAACTGGGGATTTCCGCCTTGGAATTCCCTGCTCTCGAAGCGCCTCCGGACACATTTGGCAACGAACACGAAGTCTGGTTCCCACCAGGGCAAACGAGGGTGTGGAAAGCCACTTATCCCGATTGTTTCGGCATAGCCGTTGGCCGTGAAGGGGAGGCCACCCCATTTGAGTATCTGGAGCGCATCCGCTTATGGCTCTTGAAGGCGTTCGGGAGACTGGACCCGGCACAATCCGGCTCGTCACCAGTCAGGCCTTTGTGGAAGGAAATCCCGCCACTGCTGAGGAAATCGCCGCTTTTTTTCAATCACATGGCTATGAGGCGGTGCATCGCACCGTTCAAGCTTCAGGCCTCCAAATGATTGATTGGGTTCATCCGGAGACGGGCTTGACGATCCGCGATGCCCATGGGGACAACATCCTCAAAACCGCCTCAGGGGCCTTGGCTGCCATTGACTTGGCGGTGGGGCGCATCACAAGCTGAGGCGGGATAATGCGGCAGTGTCCCTGTCAGAGGTCAGAGGATGCATCCGAAAGCGAAGAACCAGGAACCAAGAACCAAGAACCAAGAACCAAGAACAAGGAACCAAGAACCAGGAACCAAGAACCAGGAACCAGGAACCAGGAACGGAAAACCAGGTTTATTTCCCGATAACAAGCCGATATCCCACCTTCGGTTCGGTGAGGATGAAGCGCGGGTTTTCGGGATCCGGTTCGAGTTTGGCGCGGAGGCGGGCGATGTGGGTATCGACGGTGCGGGTGGTGGGAAATGCGGCGAACCCCCAGACGAGGTCGAGGAACTGGTCGCGCGTGACGACGCTGCCGGCCTGCCGGATGAGCAGGGCGAGCACGCCCCATTCTTTGGCGGTCACGTCGACGGTCTTGCCGGCGCGGGTGATGCGGCGGCGTGTCAGGTCGACGAGGACGTCACCGAATCGCACGTCCGCGGGCAGGTTGGCGACCTGTTCGGTGCGGCGGCGCGGGGCGCGAATGCGTGCTTTGAGTTCGGCCAGGCTGAACGGTTTGACGAGATAGTCATCGGCGCCGGCATCCAGGCCGTGCACGCGGTCGTCGATGAGGCCGCGGGCGGTGAGCATGAGGACTGGCACGCTGTGGCCGAGATCGCGCAGTTGCCGGCAGAGCGAGAAGCCGTCGAGCCGCGGGAGCATGATGTCGAGCACGATGAGGTCCGGTTTTTCCGCGAGCGCCTTGTCCAGCCCATCGCGGCCATCGGCGGCGGTGAGCACGCGCCAGCCTTCGTCGGCGAGGGCATCGCGGATGGCGATGCGCAGCGGCGTTTCGTCTTCGATCAGGAGGAGGCGCATGGGGTGGCGGGAAAACGGACGGTGAAGCGGGAAAACCGGCCGGGCTCGCTATCGACGCGCACGGTGGCCCCGTGCGCCTCGGCGATCTGCCGCACCAGGCTGAGGCCGATGCCGGCGCCGGTCGTCTCGCGGGTCAGGCCGTTATCGACGCGGTAAAACCGCTCGAATATCCGCGAGCGGTCCCCCGGCTCGATGCCGATACCGGTGTCGCTGACCCGAAGGATCACGGCGTCTCCTTCCGCGCCGAAAGACAGCTCGATGCGGCCGCCCGCGGGCGTGAATTTGATCGCGTTGTCGAGCAGGTTGATCAGCGCCTGGCGCAGCGCCAGGGCATCGACGGCCGGCCAGCGTTCCTCGGGCACGGGGTCGACGCATTCGACGAAGGTCAGGCCTTTTTCCTCGGCGCGCGGCCGTACGAGAGCGGCGGTTTCGCGGACGAGGGCGGGCAGATCGACCGGTTCGGGCACAAAAGCGCGTTTGCCGCGTTCGAGGCGTGAAAAATCGAGCACATTGTCCACGAGCGCTGCCAGGCGCCGCCCCTCGCGGCCGATGAACTGGTGGTAGGCCGCCGTCTGTGCGGGGTCGGCCCGACCGGATTCGAGGCGTTCCGCGAGCGCGGTGATGCTGGCCACCGGCGTGCGCAGTTCGTGCGAGACGCTGGCCACGAATTCCATCTGCAGCCGTGCCAGCTCCGCCTGCCGGCGAAACGCGCGCCACGCCACGGACAGCGCGAACGCGGTGACCGCCAAGGCGCACGCCAGCAGCCATCCGAGCCACCGCGTGCGTTGGGCGGCCGCCGCTTGCAGCGCCCGTGCGTCCGTCATCACCACCGCCACCCGCCACGGCGCACGCGACCGTGCGGCCCACTCCATTCCGACGGCCGGCACCACCGCGTGCCCGGACCACTCGACATGCAAACCGAGACCCGCCGGCAGCATGCCGGCGGTCGTATCGACCGCGCGGCCGACCACCTGCCCCACCGCGGCCACCGGATACGCCAGCGTCGAACCGTCGGCAGTCGTTTCCAGGTGCCAGCCGGGCACGGATTCGCCACGCGAAAGAGCGCGCACCATCGCCAGCGCCTCGCCCGCCCGGCGGCGCCACGCCTCCGCCTCCTCCGGCTCCAGCGAGCCGGCCGCATCTTCAACCAGCGAGGCGCTCAGCAGCGACGGGTGCCGCACCGCGGCCGCCGCCAGGCTCCCGGCCGTGACGGCATCAGGCTGCGCCTCGAACCGCAACCGCTCGACCAGTGGCGCCACCGGCAGGCCGGTTTCGGAAACCGCGGA
>CAZYHO010000444.1:0-4415 GCA_964647495.1 uncultured Akkermansia sp.
CGCCCGGAGGATCGCGTCCCACCCCGAGGCTTCGCTTTCACGTCTGAGTTCCAGAGCGTACGTGTGTCCCCGCACCGAACACCTCTGATCCGTGTACCGTGTACCGTATACCGCTGAACCGTGTACCGGCCACAGGACCCGCAGGCGGTTCATGCAAAAATTCGCCATGCTTTCAGGGTGGCCATTGCCGGAACCTCTTCATTATTCCTCCGCTCAAATGTGCAAACTCCAGGCGGCCGGCATCTTGCCGGCCGCACCGAGCGTCCCGCTCCTCACACCGAACCCACCGAACCAACTCAACAGCCCCTCAAGGCAGCGTCACCGCCCGATAGAAATACACGACCCGCCCTTCCGGCAGACTGATTTCCACGAGCTGCGAAGTGCCCGCCAGAAGATCGACCGTCTGGACCGCGGTCCACTCGCCGGTGGCCAATGTCGGCGAGCCTTCGATGCGGTACGAGCGGCCGGTTTCGCCCGTGAGCAGGAAGCGCAGGACATCGCCACCGGCATCATGGACGTATTCGACCATTCCGAGGACGGCGGGCGCCGGAGGGGCGGGCGGCGCGAAATCGACCGCCATGGCGATGAGCCCGTTGTTGGTGTCGAGCGCGTAGAGGCGGTTGTTGCCGAAGTCGACGGCGCCGGTGCCATTGGCGTTGGCATTGTCGGTCGGGAAAAACTCGAGGTCGAGCAGGCCGTCCGGCTCGCCGATCCGGGTGTAATCGTAGAGGCGCAGGTTGTTCGGGTTTTCGCCGATGTGCACGGCGCCGAGCAGGTTGCGCGCGGGATCGACGCCGATCGGGGCGACGCCGGCGGGGAACTGCGCGCCGGCGAAAATCTGCTCGATCCCGGCCACTCCGGTGTCGAGGCTGAAGGAAACATGGAGCATCCGGCCTCCGCTCGTCTTGGCCCAGACGGTGTCGCCCGCGCCGAAGTCACACTGGAAAAACGCCGTGTTACCCGCGTCCTCCACCTCGAAAACCTGGGGCTCGAAATTCAGCCCGTCCAGCGTCGTGAAAACGGCAAACTTCCCCTGATTGCGCGCGCCGACGAGGAATTGTGTATTCAAGCCGGAGCCACGCACCTTGAACTGGTCGCCGCAACGATCGCTGGCAAAAACATCACCGGGCCCGTAGGCGACCGTCGGCGCCGTGGCGGGATCATCGTCCTCCCATCGATAGACGGTGAAAGCGCCCACCGTGTTGCTTTCGGCGAGATTCGCGGCGTACACCACACCCGCGGCGTCGCAGTCGATCATGTTGAGCGTGAAGGTGCCGCCGGTGACGACAGGATTCTCGAACTCGTCGCTCAGGCGGAGGATCCGCGGGAGATCGCCATCCCCGTCCACGACCTCGGCCCCGGTGGCCGCATCGAGCACAAGGATATGCGGTGGCGGCGGCAGGCCCGGGACCGCGGAACGGTTGAGCACGAGAAGGTGATCGCCGGCCGGATTGTAGGCGATGCCGCGCTGCGTGTTGTTCGTGTCGATGTAGCTTCGTTGTCCGACCGGAATTTTCCACACCGGAGTCATCACGGCGGTGTCGGGCCTCGGCAGGACGGTGAGTGTGGCCGGCTCGCTGATGACATGGTCGGCCGCATTGCTGACACGCACCGTGAAGACGGCGCCGGAGTCGTCCTCCGTGACTGGATCCAGGATATAGGTATTGCCGTCCGCTTCGTCGATCGGCTCGCCGTCGCGGAACCATTGGAAGCTCAGCGGCGCCGTGCCGGTCGCTGTGACCGAAAAGATCGCCTTCCAGCCGGAAAGCACCGTCGTGCTGGCGGGCTGACCCGAGGGCGGGCCGGCGACGATTTCCGGCGGCACCTGGTCGGGCACGATGTCGAATGCGATGAGCCCATTGTTCACCTGCAAGGCATAAAACCGGCTGAACTCCGGGATCCCGTCCTGTCCCGGAGTTTGTCCCGGACGGGCGACAAACACATCCGCCGCTGCGATCCCGTTGGGATTGGGATTGCTTGTGTAAAACGGCTGCTGCGAGATCAGTGTGGGCGCCGCGGGATTCCCGATATCGAAAAGATGGGCCGCTCCGCCGGGAGCCGCCATGACAGTCCCCAGCAGCGTGGCATCCGGGTCCGTGGCCACCGTCGTGATTCCGGCCGGGAGCGCCTGCGGATTCGCGCCGCCCGAGTATGGCACGGTGGCGACCACGCTCCAGGTGTCCGGGCGGATACTGACCCTGCGGAGTTCCGTGTTTGTCGCTTTCGTGAAGACGGTGATCAGCGTGATGTTTTCCTCCGCGGGAGTCGCGGGATCGTCATAACCGGGGATGTCCGGACCAAACGCGACACCCAGATGATCGCCTCCCGGATACGGGATGACATGCGGCGTGAATGTGATCCCGTCCTCGGTGTCCAGAATGCACAGACCGAAAGCGTTGCGCGATCCCGTCACGATCAACGTATCCACGCCGGCGCCCTTCACGTCGAAGCTGTCTCCCCAGCGCTGGCGCGGATTGTTCACGTCCGCGTCAGGATCCCCTGCCCACGCGACCGTCGCCTCCACGGGCTCGAAATCCGGGGGCTCCGGATCGGGAAACGGATTGCTGTCGTTTTCCCAGCGCCAGATGCGGAAAGTGGCGGGGGGACCCGCCGGCGGGCCGGAAATATTGGCGGCGTAGACGACACCATCGTCGGCCACCTTGACGTGCCCCATGGCGAGCAGCCCGCCGCCCTCGAGGCCGAACCGGTTGAGCGTGTGCAATTCATTACCGTCCGAATCATGGATGCGGATGTTCTGGCTGGTGTCGGCGACGAGCACGTTGCCGTTCACCGGGTTGGCGGCCACGCCGCGCACGTTGTGGTTGATGGTCATCCAGCCGGCGGTCACCTGCGGAAACGGCGGCGGCTCGGAAATCAGGGTGCCCTCGGGAAAGATGGCCCAGGCCGGTTTGACAGTCTGGGCGCGGCCCGGGGTGATGGCAGTCAATGCCGCAACGAGAACGAAAACCGAATGAGTCCGAATGATTCTCATGGATACTTGGGGATGAGGAACGCCATCGTCCGAAACGGATCCGGGCGTTCTCCGATGAAAACAAGTGCCACCCGACGAGTGGCACGATTGGCGTTGGGATCAACCGTGAATGCATTCTGGCTGAAAACCCGATACGGTTCAATGAACCGCGAATGAACGGCATTGGCCGAAAACCCGAAAACCGCACTTGCCACACTCCGGCCCCGGTTTATCGGCCGCCCATGTCCCCGTGCCGGCTCGCCGACGAGAACGAGACGATCGCCTTCGGCAGCCGCCTCGCCGATTCGCTCGCGCCGGGCGCCGTGGTCGCGCTGGTCGGCGGGCTCGGCGCGGGCAAAACCCACGCCGCCAAAGGTATCGCGGCCGGCCTGGGGTATCGAGGCGACGTGACCAGTCCGACGTTTACCCTGCTCCACGAATACGTTGGCGCGACGATGCGATGCCCGATGTATCACTTTGATTTTTACCGCCTCGCGGATGCCGGCGAAGTGCTTGCGCTGGGCTGGGACGAGTACCTCGAAACCGGGGGAGTCTGCGTCGTCGAGTGGGCCGATCTCTTTCCGGACCTCCTTCCGCCCGGCACACACTGGTGGCGGCTGAACCCCGCGGACGACGGGTCGCGCTGGGCCGAAACAATCGATCCGCCTCCCGCCGCCTCTGGATCCGCCGCTCCCGCGGACCCGGATCACGCGATTTCCACCCCTCCCCCGACGCCATGATCCTGCTCGCCCTGGAAACCTCCACCCCCCGCGCCAGCATCGCAATCACCCGCGGCGGCGAGTTGATTCGCGAATGGTCGTTCCAATCGGACCGCGCCCACAACGCCCGCCTCTTCGAGCCGCTCGCGGAGGCCCTCGAAACCGCCGATCCCACCCTCATCGCCGTCGGCACGGGACCGGGCAGTTACTCCGGCGTGCGCGTCGCCATCGCCGCCGCCCTCGGCATCGCCATGGCCCGCAGGCTGCCGCTCGTCGGATGGCCGTCGGTCACCGCCTTCGACATGGCCGGAGACGGCCTCCTCATCGGCGATGCCCGCCGCGGCGGGTTCTTCATCGCGTCGCTTGCCGGAAACCGCCTCGCCGGGCCGCCGGAAATCGTCACACGGGAATCACTCATCGAACGCACCACGGACGCCCGCGTCTGGTCCTTCGAAGATCCCCCGGCCCTTCCTTCCGCCCTGCCCGCCACCCCCACCGCCGCCTGGCTCGCCCGCCGCGTCGCCGCCCTTCCGGAATCCGAACGCGCCGCCCTCGCCGCCTCCACCCCGGAACCTGTCTACCTCCGCGCCCCGTTCATCACCACACCGCGATCATCCAGGATAACATGACAACCCATCAACAGTCCCCAGTCGTCCCCAGTCCTCATTGAGTGTGTCCTCGTCCATGCCCGCCAAACTCTCCCTCTTCCCGTGAATGGCAGATTG
>CAZYHO010000445.1:0-2433 GCA_964647495.1 uncultured Akkermansia sp.
CCGCCATAGGGCGACAGACGAACTGTGGGGGGCTCGCCACAGAGTGACTGTCGCCCTATGGGTGGGGGCCTGCGGTTTCCGGAGGCGTGCTGGGGGCGGCGGCTACGGGCGGACGGCGAGGCGGAGGAATTCCGGGGGTGAGGTGGGCAGGGTGAATTCCAGGGTGCGTTCGGTCGCGGCGACGGGGATCGACTGGCGGTCGATCCAGAAGAGGAGGTCGTGACTGGACTGGATGGTGGCGGAGCGGTGGGCCGGGAGGGTGAAGCGCACGGTGGTGTGAGTCGGGGAGGCGGCGAGCAGTTCGAGGGCGAGCCGGCTGGAGGCTTGGCGGGGGTCGGTACCGGCGGCGTATTCGTCCTGATTGGACATGCCGTCTCCGTCGGCGTCGGCGGCGCCGTCGGCCGGATCGTCGGGGTCGAAGCCGTGGGCGAGTTCCCAATCGGCGGGCATGAAGTCACCATCGGCGTCCGCGGTGACGAACTCGAAGGTGGGGCCGGCGTATCGATCGACCGGGCCGGTGTCGAGGGTGGCGGGAAACTGGGCGGCGGCGCCGTAGCGCGCGGTGCCGATGAACCGGATCAGGCCGCCGCCGGACGACGTGGACCAGGCCGGCGGATCGCCACTGGAGTTGCCGTTCTGTTCGGCGGCCGAGTACCCGGAGGCGGTGACGCTGTAAATGCCTGGCCCGAGCACGAGTGGCTCATCGAGCGGCTTGAATCGGCTGGATGTGCCTGGCGCCAGTTCTCCCGGGCTGGCCGGGGAGAATGTGAGGTTGGCCAGCCGTTGCGGCGGATCCGCATGGCGCCAAATCTGGGCGGTGATCGTGCTGCTCAGGCCGTTGCCGCCGCTGTCGAAGACGCCGAGCCGCGTGACCAGGATGGGGAGCCTGACCTCGAAGTCGTGGCCCAGGCTGCCCGAATACGCCTGATTCCCTGTAATGCCCGCCGGCACCCGGTAAGCGATGACCGGGGCCGCGGCGCTTGCGCCCGTCACGAAAACCGCGGCGGGCGACGACGAGCGCGTGAGACCGGAGCTGTCGGAGGCGCGCACGGTCACCGACCGATGGCCGGCCGGCCCGGCGTTCCATGTCATCCGCCACGGCGGGCTGGTCAGCGCGCCGATCACCTCGCCATCGACGAGAAACTCGACGCGGTCGAGCTGCCCTTCAGGGTCAAAGGCCGCCGCTTGCATCGTGACGGAGGCATTTTCGTGCACGCGAGCCCCCGAAGCCGGTTGAAGGAGCGCGACGAGGGGCGGCTGATTCGTGACGACGACAGCCACCAGATCGCCCGCCGAGGCGAGGCGGCCATCGATGGCGCGGACGCCGAGCCAGTACGTGCCCGCGCCGGGCGGCGTCCAGGAAAACCGGTAGGGCGGCTGAGTGAGGCCTTCCGCGATGGAGCCGTCGACTTCGAGGACAAGCTGGCGGATTCCGCCATCCGGATCGGAGGCGGCGACGGCCACTTCGATCGGCTGGCCCAGCGGCAGGATTTCGCCGTGAGCCGGCGAAACGATCGAGGCCGTCGGCGGCAGGTTCGGCGTCGGAGCGCGGCCCGGCGCCGGCGCCACGGCTGTCCAATGGTGAGCGTCTCCGGCAAATCCATCGGGCACGGCCCGAACGAGAGCCGGGCCGTCGCCGTCCGCCTCGGCTGGCCAGGGCGACCCGTCGATGTACTGGATTTCCTCCAGCACCACCTCCGGACGATAACCGAAGTCAGGCCCTTGCCCGGTCACGGCGGGGAGCCGGCGCACGAGCCTGACCTGGCCGCTGCTGTTCGGCAGGCCGCCCGACCACGGGCCGAAGACCAGCGTGCCATCGGCCACGTCGTATCGCGCCGCAAAATCCGCGGGGCTGACGGCCGCCAGCACCAGGCGCGCGCCCGCAGGCAGCACGGTGCCGACCGGCACGGTGAGCGAAGCGTCGCCCGCGAGCCGCCATTCGCCGACGTCGAGCGGTTCGGTTCCGGTGTTCATCCACTCGACAAATTCGTATGCCGCGTCGTCACCGGGCATGTCGGGCGGGTGGTAATTGATCTGGCTGACGACGACCGGGCCGACAACCGGCACGTTGCCGGGAGTGGGAGGCGTGGCATGGACGCGCACAAAAGCATCGCCGGCCGCGCGTTTCACGAGCCCCCAGGCGTGACCATCCCACGCGCCGTAGGTTCGCCGGCCGCGGTGTGTCCCGCTGTGCGAAATGTAGACATCGCCACCGCGCAGCGCATCGAGGGAAAAGGGCAGCGCCGTCGCCGGCACGATGCGTGTCTCGCCGGGAGGCACGGCGCCGGAACCGGCCGGCATCACGTAGGCGTTCGCGCCGTGCAACGAATCGCTCAGCGTCCAGCCATCGATGGTCACGGGTGAGGCGCTCTGGTTGTGAAGCTCGATGTCGGGAAAGATCCGGCTGATGACGACGTCCTGAATCCCGAAGGC
>CAZYHO010000445.1:2533-4408 GCA_964647495.1 uncultured Akkermansia sp.
GCGGCCGATGGATCGATCGCTGGCCTGCGGGCCGAAAGCGACCGCATCGGCGAGCGTGCCGTCGGTGTGAAGCAAGACGACCGTTTGTCCGTCGCCGTCGAGCCGGAAAGGGGCAGCATCGTCGAGCGTGACGACCAGGAAAGCCCCGGGGCCGAGCACCGCGCCCGATGGAAAAACCCATTTCGCCGGCACCGCCGGATTGTCGGTCAGCCCCATGCCCGCCAACTCCGCGGCGGCAGCTCCCGTGTTGTGGATTTCGATGAAATCAGGGCCACTCCCCCGCGCGTAAATCTCGTTCAAGCGCAATTCCGGAATGCCGCCTGCCGCCTGTCCGAAAACGAACGTCCGTTCCGCGCTTTCAAACGAAGGATGGTCGTCGGCGTCGGTGTGCACGCATTTCCAGTGGTACGTCGCGCCGAAGACCAGGCTGTCGAAAGGGATGGGAAACGACGTCAGATGCGCCGCCGACGTGACCCGGACGACCGGCGTGTCCCAGGTCGATCCGGAGGCACGGATCATCCAGGTGGTCGAGACGTGCGCGGGGATCGGGGCGGACGCGCTGTGGGTGTAGGCGGCGGTTTGCAGGGCGGCGCCGGGCAGGACCTGCGCCCCGGAGGCCGGCGCGACGGCCACCGGCGTGGCGGGCCGGTGAAACGGGCCGAAGCCGAGCTGCGCATTGACATCGGCATGCCGGTCGGTGGCGAACGACTGGGCGCCGCCGTAGCCGGACGATCCGAAACGGTCCGGCAGGAGGATCGTGTTGTTGAGGATCCAGAGAGTGCGTTTGTATTCCTCGCGAAAGGCTTTGAAGAATGAATCCTTGATCCAGTGCGGCCCGCGGAATGGATCCGGCTGCGGTGTGGCGTGCTCGTCCCAGAAGATCGACTTGTTGCGATTGAGCAGCTCGCCATCCAGATCCCACGGGAGCATGGTCCAGCGGCCATCGGCACGCCGCCAGAGGTAGTAATTGTGAGTGGCATTGTCGATCGGCGAGCACCAATTGCGGATGGCGATGTAGCGCAACGTGGTGTCCACATCAAAGTGGGCCGCGAGCCACGCCCTGAGCGTCGGCACGTCGGGATTGGGCGCCGTGGGCGAGTCACCGCGCGTGGCCCACAAGCCGGTGAGCATGGCTTCGGTGTCGCGGCCGCCGATCCACCGGTGCATCTGGCCGCCGTATGTCCAGTCGTATCGCTGGCGCGGCGTCCAGCCGGACTTCGGCGGAATCGGAGCGCAGTTCCCTATATAATAGGGCCCCTCGCCGCTCGACGTGTACACGCTGGTCGCGCCGATGCCCGCTCCGGTCTCGAACGGCACCACGCCGGTCGCCTTGTAAAACTCCCCCGTGGGCTCGACCGCCGTGCCGGGAAACCGGAGCGCCTGGGCCTGCGCGAATTTCTCGAAATGCCGCTCGTCCATTTCCGGCACTTCGAGCCGCTGGCGCACGCCGCCATTGTTGATGTAGACGTCGACATACCGGGCCTCGAACGACGGCAGCCCGGCCGCCTGGTACAACCGCGTGCCGATCAGATGGTCATCCCCTTTGTCCTTGAAAAAAACCCCCTCCGCGCCGTCGAGCCGCGCATACCGCGGGAACTGGATTTTCAAGGAAACGCGGATCGTGTGGCGGTTGTACCGGCTGCCGTGATGGCGCATGCGCACGTCGATCACCCTGCCGTCCCGCACGAGCACCGCCGGCTCCGTGGCGTTCCATGACTCGCGCGGACGCCCCGGGGGATCGGGATTCACGATGCGGCGCGGACCATGGTCGATGTTGGCGGCGAGCTGCGCCAGCGATGCCGACGACACGAAAAGATCGTACTGCGGCTTCGTGCCGCCGCGCACCGGCGCCACGAACCAGGCATGCCACGCCAC
>CAZYHO010000446.1:0-4398 GCA_964647495.1 uncultured Akkermansia sp.
CTGACCTCTGACTGTGCGCCCCCTCGCCCGCCGGAGACCGGCGGGCTACCGGGAGCCGTTCCTCAGATCGGCTCTCGCGGAGGGTCGGCGGCGATCAGGGCGCCGGTTTGAGGGCGGGGTCACGCAGACGCCAGAACCCGCTCGGTGGCGTGAGGTGCGCGGGCAGGGTATCGGTGACGGTGGCGGTGCCGCCCGCTCCGATGAGCACGGCATCATCGACTTCGACCCACGATGCCGTGCCGAGGTTCGCGCTGTAGTCGAGCGCGAACGTCTTGCCGACCGGGCCCCGCGCGAGGAAGGTGGCCACCGTCGGGGTGAACCCTGTCAATTCAAGCGAGGCGTCGATGCCAGGGTCCGAGCCGAGGACTTCGAGGGTGACGCCGCTGAGGATCGGATTCCGGTCGTTGATGGACGGATCGAACGCGGTGTTCCCGTCGAGCACGATGTTCAGCACATCGTCCCGGGCGACGAACTCGTAGGCGACGACGACACCGTGTGTGGTAACGCCGGGGCCGCCCTGGACGAGAGCCGGGATGAGATCGTTGACGATCATGCCGCCCTCGATCTTGATATCGAACCCGCGGCCGGCGCAGCACTGCTCGGTGAAGAGCAGTTGCATCTTGTATCTCTGGCCGGGCGTCAAGTTCGCCAGATTCACCTGCACCGTGGCGGGCGCGGTACTGTGCCGGATGGCCCGCATGACAAACTCCATCACATCGTCGTTTTCCGTCTCTCCGTATTCGGCAGCGTGCCAGTCAGGCAGATGGGTGGGAGCGAAGTACGTGATGCCCGGAGCGTTGTCGCCCGTGAAAGTCGCGTCGCGCACCTGGCCGATTTCATTGACCGACCCGAACGAGAACGCGTACAGGAAGTTTCCGTCCAGGTCCAATCCTTCACCCGCGTCGCCACCGGAGAAGACATCGATCATGGCCGCCGGAATGCTGGCTTCCTGAAGCGGATCGGTTTCGGCGATCAATTCATCGAGATCCGAGAATCCATCGCCATCAGAATCAGCGTTCAGCGGGTCGGTGCCGGTTTGGGTCACTTCCTGGAAATCGGTGAGCCCATCACCATCGGTATCCGGAAGGAGCGGATCGGTGCCGGCCGCGATTTCCGCGGCGTCGTTCAGGCCGTCATCGTCGGAGTCCGCCTTGCCCGGCAGAGTTCCGGCCTTGAATTCGGCGAGGTTGTCGAGAGTATCGCCATCAGGGTCGCCGGTAGCGGTTTGATCGAGATTCCCGAAGAACTGATCTTCCCAGACATCGGGAAGCCCGTCACCATCCGTGTCCGCCAGAGTGATGGCCTCCAGCGTCAACCCGTTGAGGAATGGATTGTGGTCGTTGAAAGCCGGTGTGGTCACACCATTCCCGTTGAGCACGATATTCAGGATCTCGTCGGAGGCGACAAAACCGATCGTGACGACGCCGGCCCGGCTGGTGATGGTCGGCCCGCCTTGCACGCCCGACGGATTGAATTCATCCACCTTGAGCACGCCATTCAGTTCGATGTCGAAGGCCCGGCCTATGCAGCATCCTTCCGCGAAGAGAAGCTGAAGCTTGTACACCTGGCCCACGGTCAGCCCGTCGAGTTCCACATTGAGGGTGCTCGGAGCCGGCGTCCAGCGCATCGACTGCATCACGAGTTCCAGGTTGTCGTCATCGGCCGTATCGCCGTATTCGGCGACATTCCAGAGGTCGATTGCATTGGCCGCCTGGACCAGGATGCCCGGCTGGCCGTCATCGAGGAAGTTCACGTCCCCGACAGGTCCGAAAGGCGCGGGAGTCTGGCCGATACTGAAAGCATGGACGAAGTTGCCCGTCATATCGAGCCCTTCCCCGGGATCGCCGCCGGTGAACGTGCTGACCATGTTGCTGAAGAGCGGGTAGCTCGCGGCGGAGGCAGGATTGGTCGAATGGGCGACCTCGAAGCCATCGGGATATCCATCCGAATCGGTGTCTGATTGCAGTGGATTGGTCCCGTGGGTGTTGATCTCCGCTCCGTCGTCCAGGCCGTCGCCATCGGTATCGGCGACCCTTGGATTGGTGGAGTGGGTGTTGACCTCGGCGCCGTCGCTCAGGCCGTCACCGTCCGTGTCGGCCAGCGTCGGATTCGTTCCCTGGGCGAGTTCGGCCAGGTTGGCCAGGCCGTCGCCATCCGGATCACCGGTCGCGGTTTCATCCAGATCGCCGAAGTACTGAAGTTCCCAGGCATCGGCCAAACCGTCACCATCGGCGTCCGGCAGGGTCAGTTCCTCCAGTGTCACGCCGCTCAGGGTGGCGTTGTGGTCGGTGAAGGCGGGAGTGGTGGCGCCGTCGCCGTTGAGCACGATGGTGATCGAGTCGCTGCTGGCGAGGAAACCGTATGTGATGACGGCGCCGCGCGAGGTATTGCCGGCCCCGCCCTGCACGATCGAGGGATTGAACTCATCCACCACGAGGTCGCCGTCGATTTCGACATCGAAGCCGCGGTTGGCGCAACATTGCTCGGCGAACAACAATTGCAGCTTGTACACCTTGCCTATCGTGAGGTCCTGGAGTTCGATGTTCACCGTCGCGGGCGCCGTGGAATAGCGGATCGACTGCATGACAAACTCGAGATTGTCGTCGTTTTCGGTGTCCCCGTACTGGGGCGCGTGCCAGGCGGTGACCTCGTGCGTGGTGGTCAGGAGCATGTCGTCCTGGGCGTCGTCCGTGAAATTGACATCGCCGACCGGGCCGGGCGCCGCGCCGGGGGTGCCGACGTTGAACGCGTGGCGGAACGTGCCGACCATGTCCAGGCCTTCACCCGGGTCGCCGCCCGTGAAGTGGGTGACCATGGTCGAAAGCACCGGGAAACTACTGGCGTTCAATGGATTGGTGTTCTTGGTGATCTCGAATCCGTCGTCGTAATCGTCATTGTCCGAATCACGTTTCTTCGGATCGGTCCCGTGGGTATTGATTTCGGCGGAATCGGACAGCCCGTCACCGTCCGTGTCGGCGAGAATCGGGCTGGTGCCGTGTGTGTTGACCTCGACGTCATCACGCAGACCGTCGCCGTCGCTGTCCTGGACGAGCGGGTTGCTGCCGTGGACATTCACCTCGTCGCCATCGCTGAGCCCGTCTCCGTCGGTGTCACTATTGCCGGGATTGGTGCCGACGCTGTACTCTGCTCCGTTGCTCAGGCCGTCGCCGTCGGAATCACCGGCGGCAGTTTGATCGAGATTGCCGAAGTGAGTCATTTCCCACTCGTCCGGCAGCCCGTCGCCGTCGCTGTCGGGCAGGAAGCGCTCGACCGTGAGGGCCTGCCAGATCGCGTTGCGGTCACCGCCGTCGTTGTCCCCGCCGAGGTCACCCATCCGGATGTTCAGAAATGAATCCGCAACCGTCACGACAAGCGAGTAGACGACGGAACTGCCGGTGTCGTAGAACGGCACGAGGCCGTCCGGTGATTCTCCGAGCGACGTGATTTCGTCGACGACTTGCACGCCTTCGACCTCGATGTCCCAGCGGCGATCCTCATCCCGGTTCCCGCTGATCAGGATCTGGATCTTGTACGTCTCGCCGCTGGTCACCGGGAGATGGGCCTCGAGGCGTTCGCCGCTCGCGCTGTTCGCCCAGCGGATGTCGGCCATGATTTCCTCGAGGTTGTTGATGCCGGGCGAGTCGCCGTATTCCGGCTTGTTCTGCCACGGGGTGACGTTGTTCGGCCCGACGAAGGTGGCGCCATCCGGAGGCGCCGTGTCCGGGGTGAACGTGACGCCGCTCACGGTGAGCGGCGGGTCGTTGGCGCTGAAGTTGATGGCGTAAACGAATTCGCCGAGCAGATCAAGGTCGTCAGGACCATTAAAAATGGCTATCGAGCCATCGTGAACCGTGGTCACGGCATGACCGGAACCCGCAAGGCACAGCCAGGCGCCCAGGATGCCGATAGTAGATGTAAGAGCCTTCATTTCAGGGGGATTGCGGACAAAGCAGGAGCAGGCGTCGGAGGAATTCCCAGCGCCATCACGCTGACAAAACAAAATCCGCATCCCCAGGTCAAGGAAAAAGGCCGGGCGTTTCGGACAAAGGGGCGGGTTGCCGCGATTCGCCATCCGTTTACAAAAACATATTGCGATCCATTCGCAAGAGCACTTCCCCCATACACAGGGTGACAGACGATTTGCAGGCCGGCAGCCCGCAATTTGTATGGCACCCTGCGAGGTGAAAAATTTGTTGCATCTCGTTCTCAAGAGCAGCGCCAACCACCACAGGGTGACATACGGATTGCGGGTAGCCGGCCAGGGACAAGGGCGGTGCACGGTGCAGCGGTACTCGGCACACGGATCAGAGGTGTTCGGTGCGAGGACACAGGCCCGCTCCAGAACTCAGACATCAAAGCGAAGCTCCGGGGTGGGACGCGAGCCTCCGGGCGCGTCAG
>CAZYHO010000447.1:0-4372 GCA_964647495.1 uncultured Akkermansia sp.
GACCGGATGCCGGCCGTAGGGTCACGTCCAACGCAACCACACCCATGACTACGATTTCTCTGCTGGCAGCACTGCCCATCGGCGGCCCCGAGGTGGCGGTTATTTTCTTGCTGCTCCTGCTTTTGTTCGGGGCCAAGAAGCTCCCGGAACTGGCCCGTGGCATGGGCAAGAGCCTGGGCGAATTCAAGAAGGCCAAACAGGAGTTCGAGGACGAGATCAAGTACGGCGAGGTCCGGGCTCGCGAGGAGGACAAGCGGCTGGAAGATTCATCCGCCAAGGACAGGAGCGCCTCCAGAAAGGCGAAAGAGGAGTTCGAGGACGAGATCAAGCTCGCTGATCATCACGCCCACGACGACAACAAGCCCGAGTCCACCACTCCGGTGGTGAGCGAACCGCCCGGCAAACAGCAATATCCGGGTTGAGCCCGGCTCAACGGCATTCCGCCGATGCCTGACTTCCCCTCCTTTACGAAAGCGCTCGTGACCCGGCGCGGCGCCCGCGGCGCCCCGGCTGCGGGGTGCGCCGTGCGGGTGGCGCCATGGTGGCCGTCGGGGCCGTTGGCGTTGGCGTGCCTGTGGCTCGCGGGATCGGCCGGTTTGGGGGCGCAGGAGAAGGCGTCCGCTCCCGTTGTGCCGCCGGCGGGCGACGCGCGGGCGGGCGACGCGCGGGCGGGCGACGCGCGGGCCGGTCGGCTCGCGGCGGGCGCTCCGGAAATCCGGATCGTGACGTACAATTTGAGGAACTGGCTGCGAATGGAACGCCGGGTCGATGGGGAAATCGTGCCGGATGCCCCGAAGCCGGAAGCCGAGAAAACGGCGGCCATCCGTCTCGTGGCGGGGCTCCGGCCTGACGTGCTCGGCGTGTGCGAAATCGGGACCGAGGAGGACCTGGCTGATTTGCGGGAGCGTCTGCGCGCTGCCGGGGTCGATTTGCCGCACGCCGTATTGCACCGGGGCGCGGACGAGGTGCGGCGGCTGGGCTTGCTGTCGCGTTTTCCGATCGCGCGGCATGATCCGCCCGGGGAGCTGGCCTACACGCTGGACAGCCGGACGCTACAGTTTCAGCGCGGCTTCCTCGATGTGACGCTTCAGGTCACGCCCGCGTACCAGATACGGCTGCTCGGGACGCATTTGAAGTCCAGGCGGGAGGTGGAGGAGGGCGATCAGGCGGCGATGCGGCGCCATGAAGCCGTCCTGCTGCGCGACCATATCGAATCGATCCTCCGCGCGGCGCCGGGGACAAATCTGCTGGTGTATGGTGATTTCAACGACACCAGGAACCAGCAGCCGATCAAGGTGGTCCAGGGGCGCTTCGGAGATGCGCATCACCTGCGCGACCTGTGGCTCGCGGACGCCGATGGCCATCGGTTCACGTACTACTGGAACGTGGCCGACACGTATGACCGCATCGATTTCGCCTTCGTGAGCGACGGCTTGTGGCCCGAGGTGGCGTCAAAGCATTCGTTCGTCGCGAAAGATCCGGAGTGGCTCAAGGCGAGCGACCACCGGCCGCTGGTCATCGTGGTCCGCGCCAGGGAGGCGGGGAAGCCGCGGCGCTGAATGGCGTCGAGGCGGCGTCGAGACGGCGCCAAAGGGTTCCAATGGGAGGCTTCAAGGGGTCACCTTGTCCCACAGGAGCGATTCCTTGCTGATGGCGTCCACGGCCTGGATGAGCAGGGCTTCGGTTTGAGCTTCGGACCGGACGACGTGGGTCGGGCTGAGCGCCATGGCGACGTCCGGCGCGAAGAGGTAATCGGTGAACGAGCTGCCGAGCAGCACGTAGGCCCAGCGCTGGTCGAAGCCGCCGAGCAGCCGGTCGCGCATATCGGTCAAGGTGCGCCGGTAGTGATCGGCGGTGACGGTGTGGCTGCCGACGAACCAGTAATAAAAGACGTGCTGGAGGCGGACCGGCTGGCCGCTGGGGTCGAGCACGAATTTGCCTGTCTCTGGATCCTTGATCTCCGTGTAACAGCGGATGCGGGCGACCGGGATGGTGCCGCGCGCGGTTTTGACGAGCTGCGGTTCCAGGCGCAGTTCCTTGAACCCTTGGGCCGGCAGGCAGCGCTCGGGCCGGTGAATGCTGTCGTTCAAGTCGTGGCCGGAAAGGACGATGGACGCCTGCACCGCGAGGAGTTCGCCGAAGTGCGCGACATTCGGCGCCGAGATGAGCGGTTGTTTGGTATCGACATCGGCGAGGTAATAACGCTTTTTCTCGAACTCGGTGTCGGGGGCGAGCATATCCTTCTCCTCCAGGCTGGCCGGCATAGGCGCGCCGTGCCAGTATTGGAAAGTCTGGCCGCCGTCGAACGCCTTGGTCCAGAAACTCAGGTTGGCGGGCAGCTCCATGCGGATCGCCGCCTCGCGGGCGACGTGCGAGCGCGGGAGCACGAAGGCCAGGGACAGCGTGCCCAGGACGAGCGCGAGCAGGATGCCCAGGCGGCGGACGGGTGAAGGCGCAGCGGGCGGAGGCGAGGCGGGCGAGGCGGACATGAGGCGGCGGGAAATGCGAGGTGGGCGGGAGCGGCGGGTTCAAGAGGGCGTGGCCGACGAGGGCGCGACCGGATCATCGCCGCCTGCCACCGCCGGACGGCGGATGATCACCTTGCGGCGGCCTCGCTGGTTGAGAAACCAGTCGACGGCCGCGAGTCCGGCCAGCCCGACGACAAGGAAGAACAGGAAGCCGGAGCCTTCGTGGTAGGTTTTGGCGGCGAAGTCGGCGCTGAAGTATTCGGCGACAACGAGGATGCTCGTCACGCGCAGGCAGTTGCTGATGATGGCGAGCGGCACCGAGCAGGCGAAGAGGACCGCTTTTTTCCACAGTGTTTTCTGCGTCAGGTGCGCGTACACCGCGCTGACGAGCATGAGCGCCATGAGCGAACGCACGCCGCTGCATCCCTCGGCGATGTTGAACTTCCATTTCTCCATCGGGATCGAATAAATATCGTTCCCCGAAAGGCTGGCCTGAATGCCGAAGAGCTTGCTCAGGTAATAAGCCGACTTGGTGGCCAGAAGCTGCAGGCCATTGGTCGCCTGGATCATGCCCGGCACCGGGATCACGAAATAGAGAAGCATCACCGGAAAGGCAAGCAGCCGCGCCGCCTGCCAGCCGCGCCACCACGCCAGCCCGCCCAGCACGATGAACGGCAGCCCGCCGAGCGCCACCCTCGGCTGGAATGTGCGGATCGCGGCCACAAAACAAAGGCACCCCAGCACAGCCAGCGCCAGCCCCCAGGTACTCGGCTTCACCGGAGCCGCCACGACTTGCGGCAGGCGGCGCGCGACAAGAAAAACGAAGAGAAACGGAACCAGATACCCGTGCTCGTACCCCGTCCGCGGGTTCCATGTGCTCACCAGCCAGGAAAATGCGGAATACGCGTGGCGCGGGCCGAAACTTTCGACCCATCCGTAGAAATACGCGAGAACAAGCAGGACAGCCACCACCAGCGCCGCCGCTATCGGTTGCCGCCGCGCTTCGGCTGCCAGTCTGCGCAAGGCGCCCTCCACAGCCTTCGCCAGGCCGGGCTTCGGAGGTGAATCAGGCTGGGCAGCGGTCGTCGAGGATGCCATCCGCGGAGACTAGACGACGCGCGCCGCCACGCCAAGCAAAAGCCGCCGCCGTCGAAACGGCCCGATCATCCACCAACGCCGATCTCATAGTGTGACTGTCACCCTATGGCACAAGGTCGTTGACAACAGGGCGGGCGGCATTAGGATGCGCGCCCTTTTCCGAGAAGAATCGCTCTCCGGGCCAGGCGCTGGTGCGCTGACGGGCGCCGCGGGAACACGAACTTCCGAACACCTCGTATCCTGATCATGAGCCATCGCTCCACCCTGCAAGTCTCTCCCCGCAAACGTTCCGGCACGGGCGCTCTCAAGCGCCTGCGGCGCGAAGGCCTCGTTCCCGCTGTTGTCTACGGCAAGGAATTCGAAAACATCAATCTGAAGGTCAACGCCAAGGAGATTCGCGACCTGCTGGCGCATTCGACGAGCGAGCACGTCCTGGTGGACCTGGAGATCGAGGGCAGCGGCCCGCGGCTGGCGCTGATTCAGGATGTCACCCACAACCCGCTGAACGGGAATATTATTCACATCGATTTCCACGCCATCAAGGAGGACGAGCAGATCCACGCGCGGGTGCCGGTGCGGCTGGCCGGCGAGGCGGCGGGGGTGAAACTCGGCGGCGTGCTCGAGCACCAGATTCACGCGCTCGAGATCATCTGCCTGCCGAAGGATTTGCCGGAGGCCATCGTGTGCGACGTGACGCATCTGAACGCCGGGGACTCGGTGCATATCCGCGAATTGCCTTTCCCGGAGGGCGTGCAGCCGAAACTGGGCGGCGACGTGATCGTCATCCATGTGGCCGCTCCTCGCGT
>CAZYHO010000448.1:0-4362 GCA_964647495.1 uncultured Akkermansia sp.
CAACCCACCGTTTCTGGCAAGCGGTCGGCACACGTCCCAACATTTCCGGAGTTTTCATCATCTCTGGATGGCAGCCGGAGTTCGCTCAAAAGTGGGTGTCTGCCATCCATCTCCGCTAGGCTCTCCGGATCCGCGAGTTCTTATTCTGGCACAGGCCCGTAGCGGTTGGCGGACAGGTGTGACGGCCGGGACCGGGTGATTCCCGAGAGGCGGATCGTCCATGCAGTGGCGATTGGCGGCTTGGCGACCGGGGCGGCGAGGATACGGATGCGGATGGCATTTTGGTCGTATCGCTCACTTCGGTCACTTCGGTTTGAATCCGGCAAGCTGGGCGCGATTGCGGCCGCGGTGGCGGTGGCGGCGCTGATTCCGTCGATGCTGGCGGGGTCGGCGGCAGGCAGTCCCTCGTTTGCGATCGGCGGGCACGACGTGGAGGCGTCGAGGCTGAGCGAGATGCTGGCGTTGCATCTTCCGCGGGCGCGCACTCGCTGTGCGTTGTGGGATACGTGGCTGCCGATGTCGACGCTGTGGGCCGCCACCGGGCCTGAGGGGACGGCACACGGGGCGCGGGAGTTTTACCGAAGGGTCCTGGTGGACCGGCCGATTGACGCGGAGGGATATGTGTCGATGCAGCAGCACCGCGGCATGGCGCACAGCGAAGGCTGGCCATTTCCGGGCTGGCAGCAAAGCACGGGCAAGGGGTGGCATTTTTCGATGCAGGGGGACGGCTGGGCGGTGGAAAATTTCCGGCAGGAGGCGCTGGGCTCGGCGGACGGTTGGCAGATCGACGGGGCCGAGATCGATGGGATCGATCCCGCGGCCGGCTTGAAACTGCGGGCGAGCGGGAGCGAGGTGGTGCTGACAACGCCGCGGTTTGCGTGTGGCACGGTGGTGGCGCCGTTCGTCCGGATCGAGTGGAGCACGGATGGGACGCGCGACGATCCGGCGTGGATGGAGTGGCGGCTGGAGAGCGAGGACGATTGGCCAGAGGGAAGGCGGGCCGCCTTTGCCACGCGCACGGCGGCGGATGGACGCGGCTTCGCGAACGTGCCGCTCCACCGGCAGCCCGGGTACGACGGGATGCTGGCACAGTTGCGCGTGCGACTGCCCGCCGAAATCGGGACGCGCATCGCCGTGAAATCGTTGATCACAGCCATCGACACGCGCCATCCGGTCACCAACAGCGCGTTCACGCAGGCGGCGGCCGATTATTTCGGATGGACCACGGATGTCGATTTTCTTCGCGCGAGGATGCCCGAGCTGCGGCGGGCGATGCGGTACGCGGTGGCGGAGTTCGGCGTGCGGACCGGCCATCATGTGCGGGTGCCATGGGTCGGGCACGACGGACGCAGCGGGCTGGCGCGCTCGGCTACCGGCGATCGCGTGCTGCGGCCGGGGTTGGGAGTCGGCAACAACTATTGGGATCTGCTGCCGTTTGGCGGGCAGGATGCCTTCGCCACCATGCAGATGTACGTGGCGCTGCGGCGACTGGCGGCAATGGAATCGGCCGTGATCGCTCACCCGGAGTGGGGCATCGCCGCGCTGGCCGGCGAGTTTTCCGCGGCGGATCTGGACGCGCTCGCCGAGGCGGTGCGGGCGGACTTTCGGACGCGGTTCTGGAACGAGGCGAACGGTCGGTTTCTCGGCTGGATCGACGCCGAGGGTGGCCGCCACGACTTTGGATTCACTTTCCTGAACACGGAGGCGATCCACCATGGGCTGGCCACTCCCGAGCAGGAAAGGCGGATCTTCGACTGGCTCGATGGCCACCGTCTGGTGGAGGGCGACACATCGCAGGGCGCCGACATTTTTCATTGGCGGTTCGGCCCGCGCTCGACCACCCGGCGCAACACCGAAACATATGTGTGGGCCTGGTCGGCGCCGGAGAGCATCGCCTGGGGTGACCAGGTCCAGGACGGAGGCGCGGTGCTCGGGTTCACGTATTTCGAACTGATGGCGCGGCTGCGCGCGCAGGGACCGGACGCGGCCTGGCGACGGCTGCGCGAGGTGCTGGCCTGGTTCGGCGAGGTGCAGGCCGAGGGCGGATACCGGGCCTACTACGGCAAACCCGGCCGCGGCACGCTGCAAGGCGGCGGTCCTCCGGGCGGGCTGGGGTTCGATCACGAGTTCCTGGAAAGTGTGCTGGTGCCGCAAGTGATGCTCTACGGGTTTCTCGGCGCGGAACCGCGGCCGCATGGCCTGAAACTGGCGCCGCGACTGCCCGCGGACTGGCCGTCGGCGGGCATTGCCGGCGTGCACGCGCAGGACCATGTGTTTGACATCGAGGTGGAGAAGGAGGTGGTCGGGCTGACATGCCGCCGCGCCGGGAGCGAGGCATTCGCGCTGTGGCTGCCGGATGGAAAGTGGGAGGTGGCCGGGAGCCGCGAAGAACCCGGAGCCGCCGCGGCCGGGGAAACAGCGCGCCCGAGCCATGAGTTCAGCGATGGACATCCCGCCTGGCGGCTGAATTGGACGGCCGACCAAAGCCGGCGCTTTGTGCGGCGGTGAGCGAGCGGTTGTGGCGAAGCCCGCCGCGCCACATACAATGAACGCTTTCCGCCATGGCCAGGATTTTGTCGGCATTGTCAGGGGGCGTGGATTCGAGCGTGGCCACGGCGCTGCTGCTCGCGCAGGGGCATGACGTGGTGGCGGCCTACATGCGAAACTGGATCAACGAAGAGAACATCGCCGGCGACTGCCCGTGGCAGCAGGACATCGAGGACGCCCGGGCCGTGGCCGAGACCCTGGGCATCGAGTTTCGCGTGCTCAACCTCATGGATGAATACCGCGAGCGGGTGGTCTCCTACCTGCTGGGCGGATACCGCGACGGGATCACGCCGAATCCGGACGTGATGTGCAACCGTGAGATGAAATTCGGTGTCTTCCTCGACTACGCGCGTGCCCGGGGATTCGATGGCATCGCCACCGGGCACTACGCGAGAATTGCTCGCAGGCCGGACGGCGCTTGCGACCTGCTGCGCGGCGTGGATCCCTCGAAAGACCAAAGTTATTTTCTGGCGTTACTTGCTCAGGATCAAATCGCTGCCTCCTGTTTTCCCGTAGGCGGCATGCTGAAGAGCGAAGTGCGCGCGGAGGCCCTGCGGCTGAAGCTTCCGAATGCCCGTAAAAAAGACAGCCAAGGCATTTGTTTTATTGGAGATGTGAAAATGTCCGATTTCCTGCGTGCCTTCATCGACGACGATCCGGGAGAGATCGTCGATTTGTCCGGTCGCGTGCTCGGCCGCCACAGCGGACTGCATTTATACACGTATGGCCAGAGGAAAGGACTGGGTGTGGCTTCGCCGATTTACAAGGAGGCGTATGTGGTCGTCGGAAAACGGCCGGACCTGAAACAACTCGTGGTGGCCCTGGAGCGGTCGGACACCCCCGGCCTGCACGCGCGACAGGCGATCGTGGGGAGCCTGCATTGGACGCGCGAGCGGATTTTCGATGCGCCCCGGCGGCTCGAGGCGCAGCCGCGCTACAGGCATGCCGGCGCTCCGGCACGCATCGAACCGTGGGTGACCGCGCAGGCTGGCGGCGGCGGCAGCAATGGCGATGGAAGCGATGGCGGATCGGCGCCTTCCGCGCGGAAATCCGTCCTGGTGGCCTGGGACGAGCCGCAGCGAGCCCTGACGCCCGGACAGGTCTGCGCTTTTTACGACGGCGAAGTGCTGCTGGGCGGCGGGTTCTTCGAGGAGGTGCTGGCGGAATAATGTCAGAGAAGCCACGAGGACTGAACTGTCCAGGTATTGGCTCATCTCCTCAACGTGCGGTCCGCGATCGCCTCACGCTCCTGACGAACCGCCTTTGCCGCGTCCATTGGAATGCCGGTTGATGCGAGAACAAGCCGTCCACTCGGTGATCTGCTGGTTTCGGTGACCACTGGAACGTCCTTCACGATCTCGATGCGGTCCAAGGTTGCCTCGGCGCGCAGACGAAGACCAGGAAGAACTCCGAAGGCTTGTCTCAGAGCCTCCGACAAGATGATTTGCCCGTTTTCATCAACGGTGAGCGTCTCGGTCATAAAGTGAACTGTGCCACTCGTATCCAGGATGGCAAGCCCACCATTTCTCGGCTCGGCTAGAGAGCGAAAGTCGCACATGAAGGCCATTAATTTTACTTTGTCGTATTCCGGTGTGCGGAGTGGCGAGGCAGACAACGGATCAGAGGTCTTTGGCGCGAGGACACATGCCAGCGGACTGACTTGATCTGGCGGGGGGATGAAATGCCCGCGATGTGGGGAATGGGACGCTCGCGCACCAGTCTTTCTGCATCAGGCATTCGCGTTTCCGTCCCGAGGGCTCTCCGAGAATCGGCATCCCCCATGGCCTCAGACTCGGGAACCGCTTGCGTGCCCGG
>CAZYHO010000449.1:0-4356 GCA_964647495.1 uncultured Akkermansia sp.
TGCGGATGCACGGCGGCGAAGATCACGCCGATGCACAGCCCCGAGAACCAGCGGCTGCATTTCCGGCGCCAGGCGGACAAAAACGCGCCGCGAAAAAAGAGTTCCTCCACCAGCGGCGCCCACACGACCGCCAGCAGCCCCAGAGCCACGAGCCAGGGAGCGGGTGCGCCGGTCAGGTGGTTCAATGGATGAGAGGCGTCGGCTTTCGTGGCCAGCGTAAGCAACAGCGTGAATCCCACGCCCAGCGCGATGAGCGGCAGCCCGGCGACATAACCGGCCATTCCCGCGGCCACCTCCCGCATCACACCGCGCCCGGCGTGCCAGCCGAATCCGGCCTGCCTTTCGCCGCGGTTCAGACCTCGAAAGACCGGCCACAGCACCCCGACGACCGCCGCTCCGACAAACATCATCGCCTGAGGCCAGGGCGTCCAGCTTTTGGGCAGGAGGTCCGCGCCCGCGCCGCCGAGGACCAGCACCGCGATGTACACGGCGAAAGTTTCGAGCCACACCGAACCGCCCGTTGCGGCAATGACCGGGCGATCCACGGCATCGAAACGCCACGTCCACCTGCCGCTGGCAATGCGTGTGCATGCCCATATGGCCAGCGCGCAACCGATCGCCAGGCTACCGAACACACCGAACACCAGGGCCAGGACGCCGAACAGCGTGCGGCACGATTGTTCCAGCACGCCGGCCCGCAGCGGGTCGCTGTCGGGCAAACCGTGACTCAAGGCGAGCCGCGCGAACCACCCATAGCGCTCTTCGAACCGCTTGCGGTCATCCTCCGAGATCGCCGCCTCATCCGGCGCATCGGCATTCGACGCATCTGCATTCGACGCGGTATCCAGCGCGGCGGCATCCAGCGGGGTGGCATCGGCATCGGCATCATCACCGGACGGGGACGCCGATCGCAGCGCGACCCAGGTTTTCCAATCGTGTGCGACTTCCGCGTCGGTTTTTCCGTCCGCCGGCGGTGCCTCGGCGAGTGTTTCCGGGCCGAACACTTCGCGGCGGACGATGTCGAGTTCGAGCCTCTGGCGCGGGCTGATGGCGGCCGCTTCTTCCATCCGTTTCAGCCATGGCTGTTTCGACTGGCCCGAGCTTTCGAGCAGCGGACCCAGAACGGCATTCATCCCGACGATGTACCGCGCCTCGATCTCCGATTCGAGGCGCGACATGGCGTTCCGGCCGTCGGGCGCGCCGGAACCGGATGCCTTTTCCCAGGCCACCTGCACTACCGCCACGATCACGCTCAATGCGATCACCGCCGCCGCCGCCCAGCCCGCCCACCGAGGGCCGCGGTGCCCCGGGTGCCCGGACGGCGCTGTGTGTGGCGGCCCGGCATTCGGCGCCCCGGCGTCCGGCAACGCGGCGTCCGGCGTGTCGATGACCGGCAGCGGCGGCGGCTGGGGCGAAGGCAGCGGGTCGTTCATGGGGTGGCGGGCATCGGCGCCGCCGGCCACCACCGCCGGAGCCGGAGATCTGGGATGTTCGGGCTCACGGCACGGCCATTTCAAAACGCGGAATGCGCGTCAGGACCGGCGTGCCTTCATCGGTCACCGCGAGAAAACTGCCGGTGGCCGCGCTGTCGGTGGCCACGACGTGGTAGCTGTTGTACGAGAATTCCTCGCCGGGCCGCAAATACGGCGTCTGCCCGACGACGCCGTCTCCCTCCACCACCAGCTTCTCGCGGTTCTTGGATTCGATGATCCATTTCCGCCCTTTCACCGTGAGCGGCACCTTCGACTTGTTCGAGATCGTGATAAAATACACGAAGGCATACGGGCGGTCCGGAGGAGTCTCGAGGCTGTCCATATAGATCACCTCGTCCACCGTCGCCGTAAATCCTGGGAGTTCTTGTGCCTTCATTACCACGTTCACCGCCACCTTTCGTGGCACGCCGCGCCGGCGCAAGTGGAAGAACCACCTGTATGACGAAGCCGCAGGCATGGGCGCGGGTAGGGCGGCGCGGCCTCGCCGGAGGGCGCCGCGCGCGGGGGGAACGTCGGGGGGACACCGGGCGTTGTGCCAATGTTTTCCGGAGCGAGGAGCGGGGAGTGAGGACGCTCGATGGACGCGGCGGGACGCCCCGTCCGGCGGGCGGGACGCGCCGCCCTACCCTTGCGATACGTTGGTTCGCACGGAGCCTGTTTTCCGCCATCGTCTTTGCCTGGATTGTCGCATTGATCCGCACGAAAAACTTGTCTCACTGTGTTCGCTCTGGTCGATTCGACGACTCGACTCTCGTGCGGAACCATGTCCCCCTCATTGACCACGCCGCCTGTTGCCTTGACCATCGCCGGATCGGATTGTTCGGCGGGAGCGGGAATGCAGGCGGACCTGAAGACGTTTTCCGCGCTCGGCGTTTACGGCCTGACCGTGGTGACGTGCCTGGTGGCGGAAATCCCCGGGAAAGTATCGCGCATTCAGCCGGCGGATGACGACATGGTGGCCGAGCAGCTCCGCCTGCTGCTCAATGCCTTTCCGGTGGCCGCGATCAAGACCGGGATGCTGTGGTCGGCGTCGATCATCCGGCTCGTGGCGGATGTGCTGGCCACGCTGCCGGCGGACCGGCGGCCCTGGCTGGTGGTCGATCCGGTGATGGTGGCGACCAGCGGCGATGCCTTGATCGAGGATGACGCGGTGGCGGCGTATCGCGATGCGCTGTTTCCCCTGGCGGATCTGATCACGCCGAACATGGACGAGGCGGTGACATTGCTCGGCCGCGCGGTGACCGGGGAGAGCGATCTGGCTGGAGCCGCGCGCGATCTTGTCCGGGCCTTGCGGGCGCCTGTGCTGCTCAAGGGCGGCCACTTGCGCGGATCGACGGCGCTCGACGTCTTTCAGCCGCGCGAGGGGCCGGCCCAGACATTTTCCGGGCCGTATTTCCACGGCGTGAGCACTCATGGCACCGGGTGCACGATGAGCGCCGCCATCACAGCCGGCCTGGCCAAAGGCATGTCGCTTCCGGAAGCCATCGGCGCCGCCAAGTCGTTCGTCTCCCACGCCATCCGCACGCTGTGCCGGTGGAACGCCATCGATGCCCTGAACCACTCCGCGCTCAAATGACCCATCCGCCCGCCCATCCCCGCCGCCGCCGGCCGGCCGTCGCGCTGCTCGCGATTCTCGTCGCTGCCGGCATCGGCGCCGTGTGCGCCACGGGCGAAATGCCGCCGCCGCCCGCCTCCCCACCCGCCACTCCGCCCGCCCCTGCGGCGGCCGCGCCGTCACCCATAGACGCGCTGAACCAGGCCGCGTTGCAAGAGACGTTCCGCCTGCTTCGCACGAACTACATCCAGCGCGAGGCTCTCACGCTGGAGGAACTGAACCGCGCCGCGCTCGACGGCCTGCTGGCACGCCTGGATTTCGGCGCCGAACTGGTGCCGCTCGGCGACGCCTCCGCCGCCCCTGACGCGCCGGTCCCGGTTGTGATCGCGGAGCCGCTCGGCGAGGCGGTGGCCTATCTGCGGCCGGTCACTTTTTCGCTCGAGACCGTGCCGCATTTCGATGCCGCCTTGGGCACGCTGAACGCCACGCCGGAAACCACGCTCATTCTCGACCTCCGCACCCCGGCTCCCACGGCCGATTTCGCCGTCGCCGCCGGGTTCCTCGATCGCTTCGTCCCCGCAGGCCAGCCGCTCTTCTCCGTGCAAAAACCCGACGACCCGGCCCCGCGCCACTTCCGCTCCGGCGAGGCCCCGAAGTGGCCGGGGAAACTCATCGTCCTCATCGACGACGAGTGCACCAGTGCCGCCGAAACCATGGCCGCCGTCCTGCGCGGCGCTTTGCAGGCGCCCTTGCTGGGCGCCGCGACGCGCGGCCGCACGATGCAGTACGAAACGGCTCCCATTTCCGCCACGCACGCGCTGCGCTTCGCCTCCGCCGAAATGCGCCTCCCGGATGGCACGTCGCTTTTCCGCAAGGGACTGACGCCGGACCTCGAAGTAGCCAGCCTCCCCGACGCCAAAGCCGCCGTTTTCGACCGCCAGGCCCAGGACGGCGTCCGGCGGTTTATCGTCGATCCCGAACGCCCGCGCCACAACGAGGCCGCCCTGGTCGCCAAATCCGCTCCCGAACTCGCCTTCCAGATCGCGCACTCCACCGGCACGCCGACCCCTTACGACTCGCCGCCCCTCCGCGATCGCCCGCTCCAGGTCGCCGTCGACCTGCTCGCCGCCCGCCGCGCCCTGTGAATTGGTGCAGCGGTGCAGCGGTACACGGTACACGGTACACGGATCAGAGGTGTTCGGTGCGAGGATATACGCCCGCTTCCATGCGTTTTTGAAAAGCACGAAGACATGAAAGCGAAGCTCCTGGGTGGGACGCGAGCCTCCGGGCGCGTCAGCGGTTGCCGCG
>CAZYHO010000450.1:0-4341 GCA_964647495.1 uncultured Akkermansia sp.
GGACTCTTGCGCAACTGCCGCACAGCATAGCACGCATCCCGCCACAACGTCTCCACCCACGGAATCCCCCGCTGGTCGCGACAGGCTTCCTTGGTGACGTCGAGGCCGCCGAGTTGCACCATCGCCCGCCGCCGCGCCTCCTCAGGCGTCAGGCCTTCGCGCAGGCCATCCTCCGTGTGCAGTTGCAGATGGCTTTCGATTTCCTCGTCGAGATCGCGGTCCCGGCGCGGCTTGTCGAACAAGCCGCCGAGCCTCAGAAGGAATGCGCGAAGTGTTTTCATAGGAATGACTCATTCGGAACGAAGCGCCACCATCGGATCGACGCGCGCGGCGCGGCGGGCGGGGAGCCAGCAGGCGAGCAACGCGACAGCCAGCAGCACCAGCGGCACGGCAATGAAGGTGAGCGGGGCCGTGGCGGTGACGCCGAAGAGGAGACCGCGCAGCAGACGGGTGACGCCCAACGCGCCGACCAGTCCGACGACAATGCCGAGGCCGGCGAGTCGCAGGCCCTGCCGCATCACCAGCCGCAGCACATCGCCGTGTTGCGCGCCCAGCGCCATGCGGATGCCGACCTCGCGCGTGCGTTGCGACACGGAATACGCGATGACCCCGAACAAGCCCGACGTGGCGAGCACGAGCGCGACCAAGCCCAGCACGCCGAGCAGCAGGCCGGAGGTTCGCATGGGAAACAACGCCAGCGAGAGATGATCCTCCAGCGTGGAGAGCCGCGTCAGCGCCAGCCGCGCATCCAGTTCCTGCGCGACGCCGCGGATCATGGACAGCGCCATCTCGGGAGCGCCTTGCGCCTGCGCCACGAGGCCGCCACTCAGAGGCTGGCCTTGTAAAAAGCACTCATAGAATACCGGCCTCGGCTCCTCGCCCAATGTGTGGTAGCGACCGGTCGGCACGATACCGACGATTTCGAGGGCGTTCTCCGGCGTGGGATCACCCGTGAACAACCGGCGGCCGAGCGGATTCTGGCCGGGCCAGTAACGGCGGGCGGCGGCTTCGTTGATGATCGCAACACGGGGCGCGCCGTCACGATCCGCGTCGGTGAATTCCCGCCCTTGCAGGAGCGGCGTGCCCATCGTCGTGAAGTAGCCGGGACCGACGCGGAACTGCTCGAAGAAGCAGCCTCGCTCTCCCGAAGGCAACTCCTGGCCTTCCACCTGGAAGTTGCCATTGTTGTGCGCGGTTCCTAGCGGCAGATGGCCGGTGAGCGCGGCGGACCGCACGCCCGGCAACGCCCGCACCCGCTCCAGAAACCGCGTTTGAAACACCTGCGCCTGCGCCGCCGTGTAACCGAGATCCTTGAGGTTGAAGCTGGCCGTCACCCGATCCTTGATCACAAAACCCGGATCGAACGCGCGGGCGTTCAGCAGGCTGCGCAGGCACAGTGTCGCCGCCAGCAGCAGAACGAGACAGAGCGCCATCTGCCCGACGATCAGCGTATTCGCGAAGCGCGACCGCCGGGCCGCCAGCCCGCGCGTCTCATCCTTCAAGGTCGCGGCCAGATCGATCCGCGTGCCGCGAAACGCCGGCGCCAAGCCGAAGACGATGCCGGTGAGCAACGCGACCGCCGCGGTGAACGCCAGCACGCGCCAATCGAAGGCCACCGACAGACGAAGCGGCAGGCTCGCGGGAATGAACCGGCCGACCGCTTGCGTCAGCCACAGGGCCAGGACCAATCCCAGCCCGCCCCCCGCCGCCGCCAGCAGCACACTTTCCATGAGCAACTGGCGGATCAGCCGTCCGCGCGCGGCCCCCAGCGCGGCGCGCACCGCCATTTCCTGACGCCGGGTCACGGCGCGGGCGAGCTGCAAGTTGGCGGCGTTGGCGCAGGCGATGAGCAGCACCAGCACCACCGCGCCCATGAGCAGGCCGGTGAAGGACTGGACGTAGCCGCGCAACGGCACAGGCACGAGCAGCGAGGGCAGCAGCGATGCTCCGTCTTTCAACTGGTTCCCGCCGATCGACTGCTCGAATCCTTGCGTGAGCACCGACAGCTCCGCCTCCGCCTGGGCCGCGGTCGTGCCGGGCTCGAGCCGGGCCAGCCCGACGAGCCAATGGGAACTCGTGCTGGTAAGACAATCCGGATCGCGCATCACCGCCGGCCGCATCATGACGGGCAGCCACAGGTCCGGCGCCACCCCCGCGAAGACACCGGTGAAGCGCTCCGGCACCACGCCGATGACCGTCAGCGCGACACCATTGACAACGAGCGTGCGCCCGATCGCCCCGGCCTCGGCCGCCAGGCGGTTGCTCCAGAAGCGATGGCTGACGACCACCACCGGATGCGTGCCGGGCTGCTGGTCTTCCTCCATCCGGAAGGAACGTCCGAGGGCCGGACGGACACCGACGAGGTCGAAGAAGTTCCCCGTGACAAAAAGACCTTGCACCGATTCTCCTATGCCGTCGCGGTTCCAACTCATGGTGGCCGGCTCCACCATCGCGCCGCCAAGGGCCGAACAGGATCGGCCATGCTCCCGGAGGTGGGTCAGGACCGGATGGCTCCAGACCGCGTGACGCTTGAGCGCCGAAGCGGCGTCCGGCCGGAAGCGCCAGACCTGCCAGAGCGCGTCCGGCTCCATGACGGGCGGGGGCCGGAAGAGCAACGCGTTGGCGAAGCTGAAGATCGTCGTGTTGGCGGCGATGCCAAGGCACAGCGAAAGCACGGCCACGGCAGTGAAGCCGGGATTCTTACGCAGTTGCCGCACGCCGTAGCGCACATCTTTCCACAACGACACCAGCCACGGAAGCCCGCGCTGGTCGCGGCACGCTTCCTTGGTCGCATCGAGACCGCCAAGTTGCACCATCGCCCGCCGCCGCGCCTCCGCCGGGGTCAGGCCTTCGCGAAGTCCATCCTCCGTGTGCAGTTGCAGATGGCTTTCGATCTCCTCGTCGAGATCACGATCCCGACGCGGCTTGTCGAACAAGCCGCCGAGCCGCCGCAGCCAGCCGCGCAAGCGTCTCATGCCAGGCCCTCCTGCGTTTTCAAAATCATCAGGGCCAGCGTGCCCTGCCAGACGCCCGTTTTCTTGCTCATGGCGCGGAAGGTATGCGCTTTCATATTGGAATACAATATGAAAATGACACGGAACGCATTTTTTGTTTTGACTTTGAAGGGCGCTTGGAAGGCCGCCAAGGGATGCCGGCTTGCAGGACGCCGGCTTCGACGTAATTTCGCTCCATGAGCACGGTGCAGGACATTCACGCGGCGATCCAGACTCTTTCCCCGGAGGAACGAGAAGAACTCGTGGCGTCTCTGCCGGCCTGGCTGCCGGAACTGGATGGAGACGCCGCTTGGGAAGCCATTATTCGCGCCCCCCGTCCGCGCGCCTCTTTCTCAGTGCTGGTGGATCGGATCGAAGCGGAGTTTCAACGCGCGGCGAATGCGTTTGCGTAAGATGTGGTTCCGGATCGGAAACCACCGGGATTTCGACAGCCAGTTCCCCGGTTGATAAACTGAACCTTGAAGCCCAACCTGTGCACATGAATTACGGCATCCTGTTCGAGCGCATCGAAGAGCGGAATTTCCCCGCAGGCCACTATTACGCCCACATTCCTTGGTTGGAATTGGCCACTCACGGGCCGGGCCTGGAAGGAGCGCGGGAGAGATCGTGCTGCGGAAAAAGGCGGACGAGAAACTGTCCTGGGAAGAAACCTTCGCCGAGATGGCCCTGGAAAAGGAGGACTGGTCGGAATTTGAAGCCACCGCCGCCGATGGCCTGGGCGAGCCATGAAGATTGTCCGCTATGGCATCTATCTCGCTGATTTGAACCCGACTCAGGGAAGCGAGATGAGCAAGATCCGGCCCATTGTGGTGGTCAGTCCCGATGCCATGAATGCGATTCTGGAGACGGTCGTCGTCTGCCTCTGACGACCCGGTTGCATCCGCGCTGGCGTAGCCGTCTGCAAATCAAATGCGCGGGAAAACCGGCGGAAGTCGCCGTGGACCAGATCCGCGCGCTCAGTCACTCACGGTTGCGCCGGAAAATCGACTCGTTGACGCCATCCATCGCCCTCCAGTTGCGGCAGTTGATCACGGAAATGTATGGGGAATAGCATTCTGCCGCGAGGATCAAATGACGGAGCATTCCTCAATCTTTCTCCATCCACCCGTCCTTGAGCCGCACGAGGCGCCGGCCGTATGTCGCCCACTCCGGATTGTGGGTGACCTGGATGATGGTGGCGCCGGCCTCGTTGAGTTTCTTGAACAACTCCATGATCTCGCGGCCCTGTTCGGTGTGCAGGTTGCCGGTCGGTTCGTCGGCGAGGAGGAGCGCGGGTTTGGCGATGATGGCGCGGGCGATGGCGACCAACTGCTGCTGGCCGCCGCTG
>CAZYHO010000451.1:0-4338 GCA_964647495.1 uncultured Akkermansia sp.
ACATCACTCCCACCGAAAGTGGCCGGTGAGGGTGTAGGTGAACAGGGTATCCTCTTCGCAGGCGCCGTGGCCGATGTTGTGGAGGCCGAGGGGGCGGCCATCGGCGCCCGTCCGGTCGCTGACGATCATGATGTGCGGGCGGTGGGGCGGCACGGTGCAGGTGACGAGGTCGCCGGCGCGGGCGCGCTCGAGCGACTTGGTGAGCGGCAATTTTTTCCCGCGGCGGGTGAAGAACGTGATGAGGTTCGGGACGCGGCGGTGGTCGATGTTTGGATCAGGCCGGCGCAGGCCCCAGATTTTCGGATACGCGGAGAAGTGGGCGGCCATGTCTTCATGGACGAGCCGCTGGAGGTCGTGGCCGAGGACGCGGAACGCGCGGATCACGACATCGGTGCAGACGCCGCGGTCCTCGGGCACATCGCCGCCCGGGTAGCTCAGGCGAACGTAGGCGGGGTCGTACACGGTGGTGACGCCGATCTGCCGCCGCGCCGCGGACGCGAGTTTCCGGCCGAATGACGTAGCCGCGTCCGCGTTCTCGCCCGAAGCCCAGGCCGGCGCCAGCAGCCCGGCCCAGAGGCACATGAAGTGTCGCCGGCCCGCCCAGCCTGCGCGCGAGGCGAACGGCGATACTTGCGACGGGTTTTGATCGGACACGGACATGGTCTTTATCGTTGGTTCCCAGGGCAGGCGCCCGGGCGGTCAGGCAACGATCGAACAACTGAGATAACGGTCTTCAGGGCTCATCGCTTCGCAGTTCACGACGGGAGAATTTCACGCCGGTTCTCCGGTTTTTCCCTGCTCTCCTGCATCTCCGGGCGAGGCGGCCGGAGCGTTCATCGAGCCGAGGTAGCCGGGGAGTTCGACGCCGGCATTGCGGGCGATCTCGTGGAGCGGCGGCACCGAGCCGACCAGCCCGCTGAGAAAGTCGGCGGTTTTGGTCTTGCCGTCGGCGTTTTTGCCGCTGTCCCACACGGTGACCTTGTCGATCTTGAGGTTGGAGATCGCCTTGACCTGTTCTTCGACGAGTTTGGGGAGCTGCTCGGTGACCATGAGCCTGGCGGCGTTCTCGGCGCCGCCGGCGGACGCGATGATCTGGCGGAAACCGTCGGCGCGCGCCGCGAGCTGGGCGAGCGTGCCCTGGGCCTGCGCTTCCATGTAGGAGCGCAGACCGTCGGCCTCGCCTTGTTTGAGGAGCTTGATCCTTTCGCCCTCGGCCTTGGCCGTCAATTCGATGCGCAGCTTCTCGGCTTCGGCCTGGAGCTGGATGCGCGTCTTTTCGGCTTCGGCGAGCACGGTGATCTTTTTCCGTTCGATGTCCGTCTGCACCATGATGCTGGCCATTTGGGTCGCTTCCTCTTTTTTCGCGCGCTGGCGTTCGGCGGCCTCCTGCGCGGCGTACGCCTCCTCGAGGGCCTTGGCGTCGGCCACTTTCTCGGCCGCGGTGGCGAGGCGCAGCGCCTCGGCTTCGCGTTCGCGGCGGCTTGCGGTCGAGTTGGCGATTTCCACCGCGGCCAGGTTTTCCCCCTGGACGGCGATCGAGTGCGCCTGCGCCACCTTGATGCGCTTCTCGCGATCGGCTTCCGCCGAACCGATATCGCCGTCGCGCTCCTGCTGGCTGACTTTGATCTTGGCTTCGTTGATGGCGCGGGCGGCGGCCTCGCGGCCCAGCGCGTCGATGTACCCCGACTCGTCGGTGATGTCCTGGACGTTGACGTTGATGAGGCGGAGCCCGACCTTGCGCAGCTCGACCTCCACGCCGTCGGCGATCTTGCTGATCAGCTTGTCGCGATCGGCATTGATTTCCTCGATCGGCATGGTGGCGATGACGACGCGCATCTGGCCAAAGATGATGTCCTTCGCGAGTTCCTGGACTTGCGGCAATGTGAGCCCGAGCAGGCGTTCGGCCGCGTTTTCCATGACGCCCGGCTCGGTGCTGATCCCCACGGTGAAGGTCGATGGTGTGTTGACGCGGATGTTTTGCTGCGAGAGCGCGCCGCGGAGCTGGATATCGATCGGGATTGGCGTCAGGCTCAGGTACGCGTAGTCCTGGACGACCGGCCAGACGAACGAGGCGCCGCCGTGGTAGCATCTGGCGGATTTCTGGCCGCCCACTTTTCCGTAAACGACGAGAATGCGGTCCGATGGACACCGGCGGTACCGCGACGCGATGAAAACCAGAGTGCCGAAGACGGTGGCAGCGGCGATGACGGCGAGGATCGGCCAGACCAGGCTGAAATCGGCGGCGAGGAGCGGCATGGGATGTGTCATGATGAAGCGGTTTTGGTTGAAAAATGATTTCAGTGCGACGGCGCGACGAGCAGGGTGGTCATACCCTCGATCTCGGTGACTTTGATGAATTCGTTCTGGTGCAGCGGCCGGTCGGCATCCGTGATCGCCTGTGCCGTGATCAGGCGGCCTTGAATCATCAATTCGATCTGTCCCACGCCACCGCGCCGTGGCGGGATCGTCACGTACACTTTCCCGGTCAGGCCGATCGCGTTGCGGTAGTCGAGCGTGCCGTCGTCGCGCATCGAATAAAGAACGCGCATGGCGGCGTACACCAGCCCCATGAACACCGTGCCGCTGAACAGGGCCGCCAGCGTGGCCTGCCAGAGCGGCCAGCCTTCCCTCAGCGTCAGCACACCCGCCCAGCCGAACCCCAGAGCGAATGCCACCAGCGCCCGCAGCGAAACGAGCTTCACCCCGGACGCCAGGTCCCCCGGTGAATCCGACATGTCCGCGCCGTGGTCCAGGTCCGGCGCCCCGCCCAGCATCACCCCGACCAGCATGAAGAACTGGAGTGAGGTCGCCGCGATTGCCACCGTCCAGTAGAACTGGCTCGAGGGGCTCAGGGATGTCCACCATTCGATCACGTCGCGCATGATGGCCACGCTGCCCGCGCAGGTCGATGATAATTTTCAACGGTTTATGCAGCCATGCAGGCGGATTTGGTCGGACGGAGGGGGGCGGAAGTGCACGGGGCGCCTGGAGCGGAACGCCCGATGCGGCGTGCAGGATGCCGGGCGCGTGGGCGCGTGGGCGCGTAGTGGCGGGGATTAAATTCGCGCTTTCGCGAACGCGTGGCGTCTTTAGCGTGCCGGTCCGCCGATGAGTTACCAGGTTTTTGCCCGCAAGTACCGGCCGCGGACGTTCGACGACGTCCTCGGGCAGGAGCACGTGGTGCGCACGCTGCGCAATGCGATCGCGCAGAACCGCATCGCCCACGCCTACCTGTTCGTCGGCCCGCGTGGAACCGGCAAGACGTCGACGGCGCGCCTTCTGGCGAAGGCGCTCAATTGCCCCGGCGGCCCGATGGTCGATTTCGATCCGGATGCGCCGGCCTGCATCGAGATCGCCGAAGGGCGGAGCATGGACGTGCTGGAGATCGACGGCGCCTCGAACAACGGCATCGAACAGGTGCGCGACCTGCGGGAGACGGTGCGATTCGCGCCGATGAGCGGCCAGTTTCGAATCGTGTACATCGACGAGGTGCACATGCTCTCGGTGGCCGCATTCAACGGGCTGCTCAAGGTGCTGGAGGAGCCGCCGCCGCACGCCAAGTTCATATTTGCGACCACCGATCCGCAGAAGGTGCTGCCGACGATCATCAGCCGGTGCCAGCGGTTCGACCTCCGCCGCATTCCCGACACCATCATCGCCGATCATCTGCTGCACATCGCGCAACTGGAGAACGTCAAGCTCAGCGAGGGCGCCGCTCACGCCATCGCCCGCGGCGCCGAAGGCGGGATGCGCGACGCGCAATCGATGCTTGATCAACTGGTCGCCTTCTGCGGTGAGTCGATCGTCGAGGACGACGTGCAGAAGATTTTCGGTTTCACGGCGCAGGAAACGATCACCGCCCTCACCGACGCCGTCTTCCGCAAGGACACGCCCTCCGCGCTGGAGCACGTGCACGCACAGGCCGACCAAGGCAAGGACCTTTCCCGCCTGCTGGCCGATGTGATCGGCCATTGCCGCAACCTCCTCGTCCACAAGGTCGACCCAGGCGCCGCCCGCGACATCCCGCCCGCGCTGCTCGACACGCTGGCCGCCCAGGCGCCGCTCGTCTCCACCGAGCGCCTCATCAATTTGATCGATCAGTTCGCCGAAGTGGATGCCCGCATGAAGTGGGCCGCGAACAAGCGGCTCTACCTCGAGATCGGCATCATCAAAGCCGTGCATTCGCTCGAGGAGGTGCTGCTCAGCGATGTCATCACGACGCTCGGAGGCATAGGCGAGATCCGGGCGGTTTCCGGCCCGCCCGCTGCCGCCGCCGTTCCGGCAAACCGGGCGCCCGGTCCGCCGGCGGCTGCTGCTCCTGCGACCGTGGCGTCATCG
>CAZYHO010000452.1:0-4333 GCA_964647495.1 uncultured Akkermansia sp.
TTATGATGCCGGCGTGTTTCCATCCACGCACTGGACCCTGCTCGCCCAAGCCACGCTGACCGGTGACGCAGCCGGGAGGGATGCGCTGGCGCGTCTTTGCGAGAATTACCGTCCGCCGGTCGTCGCCTTTCTTCGTTCGCGCGGGGTGCCGCGCGCGGAGGCTGACGATTTGACGCAGGATTTGTTTCAACGCCTCCTTTCGTCGCAGGCCTGGAAGCGGGCGGACCGGGAGCGCGGGAAATTCCGGACGTTTCTGTTGAGCATCTTGCAGCACATCATGTGCAGCCAGTGGACGCGTTCGCAGGCGTTGAAGAACGGAGGCGGGCGAATCATCCTCAGCCTGGAGTCGCTTGAGCAGGATTCGGGGTGGATGCCCGCCGCGCCGGACGGGGCGTCGTCCCGGGAATTCGATCGCGCCTGGGCCATGCGCACGCTGCACGCTGCGTTCTCTCGCGTCGAAAAACGCTGGATCCACGCCGAGCGGCCGCGCGAATTCAGCGTTTACCGGCGGTTCCTGCCCGGAAGCCAGTGGGCGGCTGACTATCGCGTGGCTGCCGAGGAACTGGGCGTTCCCGAAGGCACGGCGCGCACCGCGGTGAGCCGATTGCGCACGGAACTGGCCGAGGCGCTGCGCCAGGAGATATCGCTCACTGTCGCTTCCCCGCAAGACGTCCAGGAGGAGCTGGTTTACCTGCGCGATGTCCTCGCTTCACCCGGTGTGGACATCGAGCAGGGCGCCGCGGCGGATCACGGCGACACCTGAAGGACGCCTGAAAAGTCGGCGCAACACCCAGGCCATGGACGGTTGCCTATGGATAGCCGCTGCTCGATGAACTGCTGCTGCTGCTCGAAACATACTGGCTCGGCCAATACGTCGATTCGCCTCCCGCTCCTCCCATGTGCTGGAACGCGGCGACGAGGCGATCGAGGTTGCGGCCGAGTTGCCGGTACTGCGCTTGCAAGTCGGCTTCGACGAGGCGGCGCACACCGCAGATCTGGCTGCGCAATTCGTCTCCCTGCGCGCGGCCGTCGCCGGCGGCCAGGTGGGGCGCCTTGAGGTCGTCGAACAACTCGTTGAGCAGCCGGCCTGCGTCCTTGGCGCGCTGGAGGAGGTCGGCCTCCGCCAGCTTGGCTTCAAACTGAGGGGTCTCGCCGTTGGGGGGATCGACGGGGTCGACGAAACCCGCGGCCCACAGCCCCATCATGAGGTCGCGGTTGGCGGGATTAAACGCCTGTTTGAGGTGCTGGATGGCGGCCATGAGTTCGGTCGCCCTTGATTCGAGCCGCTGAAGGGTGGCATCGAGCTGGCTGAACGCCGGGTTCTGTTCCTGCTTCTGGCATTTGGCCAGGTGGAGGAGGTCACGCAGGAGGTACATATCGGAGGCGAATTCCTCGGTCATAGGATGGGTGTGAGTTGGTGGGGTGGGGTGTCGGGGTGGAGTGCCGGAGTTGGAGAATCGGGAGATGCGTGCAGGCTCGGGACAAGCGTCAGGACTTGACGGGGCGCCAGCTGTAATAAATCAGAGACACGCATGCGCGTCTACTTTTTCAATTGGCCATCGCCGGTCGGCGGAGCCGACACCAAGCTCGCGCATCTGTTGCTCCTCCTCGGCGGCCAGCACGAAATCACCGTGGTTCCGAACGATCGCCGTCAGATGGAGCAGGAGGAGTGGGTGGCCTGGCTGGCGCGCTGCGGTTGTCGCGCGGCGTTGCTGGATGGCCTGCCCGACCGGCTCGATGGCTGGGCCGTTTCGTTGTGCAACGAGTGGTTCTACCGAAGCGGGGCGCTCTTCGAAGCCCGACGGCGCGGCCTGCGCATCGCGTGGTCCAGCGAAATGATGTGGCATTTCCAGGGCGAATGCGCCGCTGTGGCTCTCGGCCTGGTCGACGCCGTGCTCTACGTTTCCCTGGAGCAGCGGCGCCGGCTGGAACCGGCCTACCTCCACGCACTCGGCCACAGGGGAGCAGCCACGCGCGAGCTGGATGACCCGGAGGCCGAGCACGGCTGGCTGAGGGCCGCCGACTCGCGCCCGCCGGTCCGGTGGGTGACCGTGGGAAATTTCGTTCATCCTGAGGCCTTTCCGTTTCGGCAGCGCGGCGGGTGGCGTGACGAGGGCCTGCCGTTCACCATCGGGCGCCTCTCCCGGCCGGATCCGGAAAAGTTCCCCGATGATTTCCCGCGATCCTACCAGGCCCTGGGCCTGACGCCGCCCGTTCGTTTCCGCGTCATGGGATGGTCCGAGGCGCTCGGCAATCGCTGGGCCACTCACACATTCGACCCGTGCTGGGACTTGATCCCCACCGCCGGCATGCCCGCCGCGGAATTTCTCGGCAGCCTGGACCTGCTCGTGTATGACACTGGCCCGCGGTTCTCGGAAAGCTGGGGCCGCGCCGTCGTCGAAGCCATGCTCTCCGGCGCCGTGCCGCTCGTGCCCGCCGATGCGCGTCATCACCTCCACCGCATCGTCCCCCATGGAATCGCGGGATTTCACTGCGCTCACCAGGACGACTTCGCCCGCCACGCCCGACGCCTCCAGGCCAGCCCCGGCGAACTCGCTTCGCTTTCGCTCCAGGCACGCCGTTGGGCCGAGGAAAACCTCTGCGTCCCGGCCGGCCACCGCAGACGCTGGGATCTGCTCTTCGACTCGTGAGCGACGTCCTCGATCGAGTGTTGACACCTTGAACACACCTGCAAATCTCGCTCCCTGGTCACTTGCGGCGCGAGATTTCTGATGAAAATCTTCGATCCCGTAGACCAAAGCGGCGGGTGGAGTCGCTTTCACCACGTTGCCGATTTTGCCAGAACCTCCCGTCATCAGGGAGGCTCTGGCCTTTCCGAACAAAACCAACCGACCCAAAACCACATCCAATATGAAATCCAAGCTCCTGGCCCTCGTGGCTTCTCTGTTCGCCGCCGTCACCGTCTACGCCGGTGATTTCCCCGACATCAGCGTCGACGAACTCAAGAAAGCGATCGCCGACAAGAAAGTCTTCGTCATCGACGTCAACGGCACCGATTCCTGGAAGCAGGGCCATGTGCCGACGGCCATCGACTTCGAAACCAAGAAGGCCGATCTGGCCAAGCTCCTGCCAGCCGACAAGGGCACGCTCGTCGTCGCCTATTGTGGCGGCCCGTCCTGCGGCGCGTATGCCGCGGCGGCCAAGAAAGCGAAGGAACTCGGCTACACCAACGTGAAACACCTCTCCGCCGGCATCTCCGGCTGGAAGAAGGCCGGCGAGAAGACCGAAGCCGGCGACAAGAAGGAGAAGGAAAAAGAAGAGAAGAAGTCCGAGTAAGGCTCGCCCTGCATCGGCCGCAAGGCCGGGCATTGTCGAAGGGGGCGGGGTTGCACCTCGCCCCTTTTTCGTGTATCGGTCCGGTCTTCACACAATCGTCGTCACGCTCATCTACGCTCATCCCATGAAAAAGTACCTCATTCCCGCCGCCCTCGCCCTCGCTTCCGCCGGTCTGTTCGCCGCCGAGAAAGCCAAACCCGTCAAGTATACCGCGACCATGAGCGGCCTCGTCTGCAGCGGCTGCAAAAAGACCGTCCGCGATTCGTTCGCCAAGATGGGCGCCAGCAAAATCGAAATCAAAGCCGGCGACAAGACCGGCGAACAAACGATCACTTTCGAGTCCACCGACCCCAAGCTGACCAAGGAGTCCGCCATCAAGGCACTGGGAGACTCGGCCGAGGAGTACAAGATCCTCACCTTCGCCCTCGTGAAGTGAGCGGAGGATGGCGGGATTTGCTTTTTTTCGTCGGACTTGTCGGACTTGTCGGACTTGTCGGACTTGTCGGACTTGTCCGACGGAGCCCTTCCAGCCAACAACACAACCACTAGCACCCATGAATACACGCAGAGCATTTTTTGCCGCCGCGATCGCGCCCGCACTTGCGTTCGCCTTGCCGGCTGCGGCTGCTGATTTCCCCGAAGGCAGCCCGAAATTCGAAACGACGTACAGCAAGGCGCTCGCCAAGGCCAAGGAGTCCGGAAAGCCCGTTATCGTGGTCTTTTCGGCCGCGTGGTGCGGTCCGTGCCAGCAAATGAAAAAGAAGGTGTACCCGAGCGCGGAGGTGAAGCCGTTGCACGACAAGTTCGTCTGGGCGTATCTCGACTACGACGAAGAGGAGAATGCGAAAGTCGCCAAAGAGTTCGGCGTCAATGGCATCCCGCACATCCAGTTCCTCGACAAGGAGGGCAAGGCCGTCGGCAAGCAGGTCGGCAGCATGCCCACGGACGGCTTCGTCAAGAAGCTGGAGGAAATCCTGAAGAAGGCCGGGAAGCCGGCCGCCGCCGCGACCAAGGCGGGGTCCTGAAACTTTCACGG
>CAZYHO010000453.1:0-4326 GCA_964647495.1 uncultured Akkermansia sp.
GCGGGGAATAGCCTTGAACAATGACTTGCTGATTGATTATGCAGCCAAGCGAATGGCCCGCAATGCGGAAAAAACGTCAATTCCCCCTCGCCGATGCCGCGACAGCGCAGACTCGGGAACCGCTGGCGTGCCCGGAGGTCACGCCCGACCCAAAGGCCAGCTTCCATGCGTTTTTGAAAAGCGCCAAGACGGGTTTTTGATTTTTCCCGTTGCGAAGTCGTGAAAGTGCTTACATTCCTGATTCCCTCCGAACCTGCCGCGCCCTGTGCGCGGCCTTTCTTTTCACGAGCGCAACGGAATTATGGCCAAGGAAATTGTCAAAGTAGTGAAACTCCAGATCCCCGCCGGGCAGGCGAACCCTGCGCCGCCGGTCGGTCCTGCCCTCGGCCAGGCCGGGGTGAACATCATGGAGTTCTGCAAGAAGTTCAACGCGGAGACGCAGAAGATGAACGGCGACCTGCTGCCGGTCGTGATCAGCGTCTACAAGGACAAGTCATTCACGTTCATCACGAAGCAGCCGCCGGCCGCAGTGCTCATCAAGAAAATGGCGAAACTGGCCTCGGGCTCCAAGGAACCGAACAAAACGAAGGTCGCCCGCCTCAGCAAGGAGCAGGTCATGGAGATCGTGAAGCAGAAGATGCCCGACCTCAATGCCAACGATCCCGAGGCCGCCTACCGCATCATCGCCGGCACCTGCCGCCAGATGGGCGTCGAAGTCGAGGCCTGACTGCTTTCCCTCCCATTCTCCCATTCTCCTCTTCCCCCTTCCCGCACTCTCCCTTTCCCCAGCAGGAGACCCCGCCTTTTTGGGCGGAGTCGCCACCACTGCAACCCACCATGCCCAAGAAACCCAGCAAACGCTATCAAGCGGCCGTCAAGCTCGTGGAGACCGGCCGTCGTTATTCCCTGACCGAGGCGGCGGAACTGATCAAGAAGTTCCCGTCGCCGAAGTTCAACCAGACGGTGACGCTCAGCTTCCACATGGGCGTCGATCCGAAGAAATCCGATCAGGCGATCCGCTCGACGTGTGCCCTGCCCCACGGATCCGGCAAGACCGTGCGCGTGCTGGTCTTCGCCAAAGGGGCGGCGGCCGATGCCGCCCGGGAGGCGGGCGCCGAATTCGTCGGATTCGATGATTTGATCAAGAAAGTGACCGAAGGATTTGTCGACTTCGATGTGGCGGTGGCCACGCCGGACGCGATGACCGAGGTGCGCAAGCTCGGCAAGCAGCTCGGGCCGCGCGGATTGATGCCGAACCCGAAGACCGGCACGGTGACCGATGACACGGCCAAGGCTGTCCGGCAGGTGAAAGCGGGCCAGGTGGCGTTCCGGCTCGACCGCAACGGCAACATCGCGGCGATCATCGGCAAGGCGGCCTTCACCGATCAACAACTGGTGGAGAATGCCACGGCCCTGATCGATTCGGTGCTGCGCGCGAAGCCGCCGACCGCCAAAGGCAAATACATCGAGTCCATCACCATGGCGGCCACCATGACGCCCGGTGTGCGCGTGGACGAAAGCTCGTTCCTCAAAGCTTAACCCCGGCCCCTGAGATCCATCGCATCATGAATCCTGTCAAAGACATCGCCATCAACGACTTGAGCGAACGGCTCAAGAACTCCCCGTTCCTTCTCGTGGTCGACTACAGCCAGACGAAAGTCCCCCAGTTCACCGAGGCGCGCAAACGCCTGCGCGAAGTGGGCGCCAAGCTGACCGTGGCCAAGAATTCCTTCGTGCGCCTGGCCGCCAGCCGGGCCGGGCTTTCGGAAGACATCGTCAAGAGCCTGCTCGGGCAGAGCGCCATCGTCACGGGCAAGGACGACGTGGCTGCCGCCGCCAAGGTGCTCAAGACGTATCAGAAAGAAAGCAAGCGGCTCGCCTTCCGCGGCGGGCTGGTCGACGGCAATTTCATCGATGAAGCGGCCGCCGACGCGCTGGCCGATCTGCCGAGCAAGCCGCAATTGCAGGCGCAGTTCCTCGGTGTGCTGCTGGCGCCGGCGAGCAAACTGGCGCGGACGCTCAACGAACCCGCCGCCTCCCTGGCACGCGTGCTCCAGGCGTACGCGGACGCCGACGCGGAAAAGGCCGCCTGAAACCACCCGATCATCCCCTTTGCCGGCGGCTGGAGGCTGGCGCCTCGACCTACATTCACCCGAAGACGGAACGAAGCGCCCGGCCACCGGAAACCGGACTCACCCCAACCCACAAACAACAAACCCGGTTCCTTGTCGGAGCGGCGGCCGCCGCCCTTAATTCCGGTGAAGCTTCACCGGGCGACAACACCGAAATACCACCATGGCTGATATCACAAACATCGTCGAACAACTCAGCGGCCTGACCGTCCTGGAAGTCGCTGACCTGGTTAAACAACTCGAAGACAAATGGGGCGTCTCCGCCGCCGCACCGGTGGCCGTCGGCGCCGTCGGCGCCGCTCCCGCCGCCCCCGCGGCCGCCGCCGAGGAAAAGACCGAGTTCGATGTCATCCTCGCTTCCGCGGGCGACAACAAGATCGGCGTCATCAAGGAGGTCCGTGTCGCCGTGCCGGGACTCGGGCTGGCCGAAGCGAAGAAGCTCGTCGAAAGCGCCCCGCAGCCGCTCAAGACCGGCATTCCCAAGGCCGAAGCCGAAGAGATCAAGAAGAAGATCGAAGCGGCCGGTGCGAAGGTCGAGATCAAGTAAAGCCCGCCGGCTTTCCCTCCCGCTTTCCATTTCCTCCTCCTCCTCCGGAAAGGCGCCTTCACGGGCGCCTTTTTTGTTTGGGGGAGGGGTATGCTTTTCGCAGGGGGGAGTGAGGGACGGAAGGGACTGGAGGGACCAGAGGGACACAGGTGGAATGGGATGGCCACCAGGTCCATTATCCAGCAGAATCAATCGGCTTGCCAAATGAATCCGTTCGACAAGGCTGGCGGGCGCTTCTCCGATCTATGTTTTCTCTCGATGGCAAAACCGCGTTTGTTTCCGGGGCCTCCCGCGGTCTGGGCAAAGGCTTTGCGCTGGCGCTCGCGCGGGCGGGCGCGGACGTCGCCGTGACCAGCCGGACCCTCGATTCGCTGAAAGACACGGTGGACGAAATCGAGGCCCTCGGACGCCGCGCGGTGCCGGTCGTTCTCGACGTGCGCGACCACGCGAGCATCGAGGCGGCCGGCGCGGCGGCGCTCGGCGCGTTCGGCGGCCGCCTGGACATCCTGGTCAACAATGCCGGCTGCAACGTGCGCAAACCGGCCACCGAGGTCACCTGGGACGACTGGAACCTCATACTCGACACCAATCTGCGCGGCGTTTTTTTCCTCGCGCAGGGGCTCGCCCGCGATGGCATGATCCCGCACGGCTACGGACGCATCATCAACATCGGATCGGTCACGTGCCACGCCGGTTACGCCGGCCTCGCCCCGTATGGCGCCAGCCGCGGCGGCGTGAAGCAGCTCACGATGTCTCTCGCGCACGACTGGGGCCGCCACGGGATCACGGTGAACTGCCTCGCCCCCGGATGGTTCCGCACCGCGCAAAACCGCGTCATGTACGAGGACGCCTCCTGGGTCGAATACCTCTGCGAACGCATCCCGCTCGGTCGCCCCGGATCCCCCGGCGACCTCGACGGCGCCCTGGTTTTCCTCGCCGGCGACGCCGCCGCCTACATCACCGGCCAAACGCTCTACGTCGACGGCGGCATCACCGTCGGCGCCGTGCGCGCACTGCCGCGGCCGGTTTGAGCGGTTCACGGGGCACGGGGCACGAGATGCCGATCACTGAACACAGCCGTCATCGCCGCGGGCCGCTCTCTTGCTTCCGGTGTTCCTCTTCCGCGAGCCGCTTCAGATACGTCACAAATCCCGGATCCTCGCCTTCGAGCAGCCACGGCAGGCGCTTCCGGAAATCCTGCCGGCGGCACCACGACCGCATGAAGTCCTCCCAACTCGCCCAGAGCCGCTGGCTTTGACGGGACATGTCCTCCTCGTACACCAGGATGTACGCGCGCTCGAAGAGAGCCGTCAGAATCTCGAACAGGACGTCCTTTCGCTCGATCTGCTCGGGCGTCAGCTCACCCTCGTCCATGGCCGCCTGGTTCAGCCTGAGATCGGCGTGTTCAAGCGTCAGCTTGAGAAATCCCGCGTAGTCATCGGACAAGCGCTGGTAAAGCTCCTCCTCCTCGTTCTGCCGTTCGCGCCGCTGCTCGAACATGAACACAACGATCGCAAACGGAAGCGCCACCACCGTCACCACATAGCTGGCCAGCTCCCACCACTCGAGATCCAACGCCATGGCCGCTACCCTCCGGCATTCCGGCTCTCCAGGCAAGTTGTGAGATTTTTTCTGATTATTCAGATC
>CAZYHO010000454.1:0-4324 GCA_964647495.1 uncultured Akkermansia sp.
CGCTACAAGGAGCGGGACGCTCGATGGACGGGGCGAGACGCCCCGTCCGGCGGGCAAGATGCGCCGCCCTGCCCGAGAACCTCAAACCGCCTGAGGAAATCCCTTCAAGTCCTTCAAGTCCTTCAAGTCCTTCAAGTCCCTTGAGTCCCTGTACGACCACCCCGTCCGCACACCATGACCGCGGCAGCCATCCACACCCGTCACGTCGTCAGCTTCCGTGTCACGAAGCGAAAGACGAGCGTCCCGAGCACCAGGGTGAAGAGCAACAGGGCGCCGAGATGCCGCAGCATCTCGGCGACCGGAAATTCTCCCCAGACGACGCATTGCAGCAGGCGCACGCCGTGGTAAAACGGGGAGAATTGCGCGATCACGCCGAGCACCGGCAGTTCGGTCAGCGGGAAGAACACACCCGAGAGATAGAAGATCGGCGCGATGAGAAACGAATAGACCGTCTGAAACTGGTTGATGTTCCGGACCAGCGAGGCGGCCAGCAACCCGATGGCGGCGCAGGGCAGCGCGAGCAGGCCGCTGATGAGCGGCACCACCAGCACGGCCCACGGATTGGGCATCAGGCCGAGCGCGATCAGGACAGATCCCACCCCCAATCCCATCAGTCCCGCGCGGACGAACACCCACATGAACTCGCCCAGAATGACTTCGCGCACGCCGATCGGCGTCGTCAGCATCGCTTTGAACACCGACTCGAATGTCATCCGCACGTAAAACCCGTAGCTGCATTCGAAAAACGCCGTGAACAGCGCGGTCGTCGCGATCATCCCGGGCGCGAGGTACGCCGCGTAGCCGCGGCCGCCGATTTCCCCGATGAAACCGGAGAGCCCCATGCCCAGCGACACCATGATCAGCGCCGGGTCGGCCAGCGTCGGCGAGATGTTGGCCAGGAAGTCTTTGCGATAGACCATCCAGTTCCTGACCACCACGTGCCGGGCCAGGCCCAGCGATTCGAGCAGGCTATTCATACTCCTCCAATTCCCGACCGGTGAGTTTGAGATACACGTCCTCGAGGTTCGCGGGACGCAATTGCAGCGCGGTCACGCCGGCGGATCGCTGCAAGCCGATGAGGTCCTCGAAACGCGGCGCGCGCACGCAGCAGTGGTGCCCTTGCCGAAAGATCTCCCACGCCAGCGGCACCTGCGGCCGCAGCCGCTCCTCCGCCTCGAGCGCGAAAATCCCGACGAACCCCGGCGTCTCGCTTTCGATCAATTCGCGAGGCGCTCCGGCGCCGACCACGGCGCCCTTGTTGAGCACCACCACGCGGTCGCAGAGGACCTCCGCCTCGTGCATGTAATGCGTCGTCACCAGCACCGTCTTGCCGAGGCTGCGCAGGCCGTTCACCTTTTCCCACAACAAGTGGCGCACCGAGGGATCGAGCCCCGTCGTCGGCTCGTCGAGCACCAGCATCTCCGGATCCGCCAGCAGGGCGCGCACAAATGTCAGCCGCCGCTTCATGCCGCCGGAAAGCGTCTTGATCGTGGCGTCGCGCCTGGTTTCCAGCGCCATCTGCTCGAGCAGCGCATCGATCCGCGCCGCCGCCGCGCGTTGAGCCAGGCCGCCGAACCGCGCGTAGATGCGCATGTTTTCCAGGACGGTCAGCCCTTCGTCCAGCGCGTTCTCCTGCGGCACCACGCCGATGCGCCGCTTGATCGCCCGCGCCTGCATCGCCGGATCGTGCCCGAAAACCGTCAGTTCCCCGCCGGTCCGCAACACCACGCCATACAGGCAGCCGATGAACGTGGATTTCCCCGCCCCGTTCGGCCCGAGCAAACCCACACACTCGCCCTGCCGGACTTCCATGTCCAGGCCGGCGAGCGCCTGGAATGTTCCGAAGCGCTTGGCGACACCACGCGCGCTGATGACCGTCGATTCCGACACGGCGGGCAGCCTAGCGGAACCGGAAAAAAACCAACGAAAATCCACCGCAATCCAATCCCCCCGACCACTCGCAAATCCAAAGCCGCCATCCTCCGACCTCTGACCTCCCCCGAACACTGAAACACTGCCCCCTCCCTCTCACGGAGCCGCCGGCGACTGGCCGCCAAACGCGTGGAGTTTTGTGTTCGTGCGTATGACCAGCCTCCCGGCGGCTACCGCCGGAGTCGTCTGGCATTCCTCGCCGAGCTTGAACGTGCCGACCGGCTCAAATGTCTCGGCGGCCCGGACCTGCATCACCGTCCCGTCGCGGCCGACCGCCAGCAGCAGCCCGTTCACGCACACCAGCGAACTGTACGCCTTGCCCGGGCCTCGCTCCTCCCAGAGCCGCTTCCCGTCGCTCGATCGCACGCAACTCAGAATGCCCCCGTCATTCAGAAAGTAGAAATGTTCGCCCACGGCGACCGGCGTCGGGACATACGGAATGCGGTTCGAAGCATCCCAGGCGAGCGACGGTTTCGTTTTCCCGTCCGCGGAGCCCGCTTTGACCGCCACGGCGCCACGACCCGAGCCTCCCTGGCCGGTGGAGGCGAATATCACGCCGTCCGCCGCCACCACCGGTGTGCCGACCGCGCGCGCGCCGCTGACCGGGTGTTCGTGACGCCAGAGCAATGTGCCATCGGCCGGCGAAAGCGCGAAGAGCGCGGACGGCTGGCTGGACAACACAATTTGCCTCGATCCATCGGCGTCCTTCACCACCACCGGCGTGCTGAAGGATGTCGTCTCCGGCTTCGTCGGCGCAAACCACCGCACTTTCCCTGTCGCCACGTCCAGGGCGTACACGCCGGCGTCCTCACGCCCCGCCGAGTGGTCGTTCGGCACGATCAACAGGTCGTCCAAAACGATCGGCGACGCGCTGCTTCCGTGATTCTCGCGGTAAAATCCCAGATCGACCTGCCACACTTTTTTCCCCGCGTGATCGAGCGCCAGCACCACGCGCCGCGTGCCGCTCACCCAGGAAACGTAGACCCTTTCGGCATCACACGCCGGAGTCGAGGCGGCGAAGCTGTTGAAGGCATGCAGCGGATACGGCTCGAAGCGGTCCTCATGCCGCCACAGCTCGCGGCCGTCCTCCGCATGCAGCCCCACCACCCAGCGAACCCCGGGCCGGCTCTCGTCCTCCGCGGTCAGGAAAATCCGGTCATCCCACGCCACCGGAGACGAATGCCCTTTGCCGGGAAGCGGCGCCGTCCACGCCCGGTCCGTCTCGCTGAAGCGCGCCTTCAATCCCGGCACGCTCGCCACACCGCCCCCGTTCGGCCCGCGGAATTGATTCCAGTGCGGCTCCGCCCCGGCCAGCCAGCCCGGCAGCATAAAATACGCGTACAACAGCGGAATCATATGGAACGACTTCATAGCGGTTATTGCGGTATTGTTCTGTTTCTGTGCATCCGGTCTCCGGGTGCTGCGCTCGCGGCCGTTCATCGATCCATCAATGAGCCGACCGCCGCCGCGAGTATCCGTCCCCGTAGCCCGATCCGAAAGATCTTTCGGTGCGCGCGGAATACCGGTCGCCATGTCGCCGGTAGTTCGGTGAAACACCGCGCCGCAAATCCCGCTCGCCCGCGCTGAACCCGCTCCGGTACGCATCGCGCTGCGCCGCGTCCCATGCGCCTCCCGAACCGCCGCCTCCGCCGCGGCGCCCCTCCGCATACCCCTGCTCGTATCCCAGCCGGAAACTGTCCTCGTACTTCGGTTTGTAGGCTGAGCGATGCCGCCGGAAATTGTTCGTTTGTCCTTCGCGCGCGTCGTTCAGCCCGCGCCGCCGCCCGTTCTCATACGTCTCCTTGCCGAACTTCTTGTCGTCGAATTCCACCCCCGGCGTCTGCCCGCGCCCATACCCCTGCGCATACCCTTCCACATACCGCGAATACTCTCGACCCGATACACGGTCGCGATGCCGGTCCGGATTCGCTGACCGCCCCGCCCGCCGGTCCGTCCGCCCGTACTCCATCCCGATCCCGTACGCATCCCGGGAACCGTACCCGGGTCCACCAACCGGCGGCGGCACTCCCACCCCCGGTCCAGGCCCCGGTCCAGGCCCCGGTCCATAATATCCGGACGGCCCGTCCGCCACGCAGCCGCTCAACCCCACCACCGCCAGCAGCAACACCGCCTGCCGCGAATCACGAGTCAACACATTCATGCGGGTACCTTCGGCCCCGCCTCACGCCAGCGCAAGCACTCCGCTCAACGATACAGCCGCGTCGCTTTCCGCTGGTCCGGTATCGAACACCCGGTCTGCACCCGCCCCGCATACCCGTCCTCGTACCCGCGCGCCCCATACTCCTCCAGCCCCTTCGACAACTCCTCCCGATGCCGATCCCGACACCGCCCCCGACCATCCCGCTGGTCCCGCTGACCACACAAATACCCC
>CAZYHO010000455.1:0-4323 GCA_964647495.1 uncultured Akkermansia sp.
TCCGAAACGGCGATCGCACCACCCTCGCCTCGGGCGTCAGCAGGCAGCGGGGCCGTGCCGCCGATCCACCTCCCGTCGCGGTACCTGCCTGCCATCGGGGGGCCGTCCGGCGGTGACGAGACGACAAAACTTGTGCCGTCCGCCGCCACCACCATTCCATCCGCCGCGGTCTGCGCCGGCGCCTCGACTCCCGTATGCCCGAGAAAGTGCACGCGGTACGACAATCCGGCGGCCATCGCGGCCGGAAGCGAGAGGCCGGCGAGTGCGGCGACCGCGAGGACTGCGGTCAGCAGGACGGAAAATCGTGAAAACAGGCGAGACATCGGCGGCCAGAATCTACATCGAAAATGAACGCCGCATCGTGGAATGACAATTGTGGAGGGACGGTGGCGGATGCGGCAATGCTCATCGAATCAGTGGTTCTTACGCCCGCTGCGCGCTGACCCAGATCCGGAAGGCGCGTGGCCAATCCCTGATTCCTCCTCGAAATCAAACGCGGCGCCGTCACCTGCGATCACCTGCACGCCGAGGCGCGATGCCGCCTCGCGCAATTGGAACAATCCGCCGCCGCCGCCACCCTGCCAGAAGAGCCCACCCTGCCAGCTCTCGAAGCCGCCGTGGCAATGATCATGCGGCAGTTTGGAGGAGAGGGCAGGGGATAAGCAGAGTGAGGGAGAATCCGGGCTTTCCAACCAGATCCCGAGAGCTGTGCGGAAGACCGACGGGCCGGGGTCCCGCCTTCAGGCGGAAAAGCGATGCCAGGCGCGAAAAAATCGAAGAAGCGGGAGGCAGGGCGGAAGCGGCATTGTGATTGCTTTGATTCTGCACAGTCTCCGATGGCCCGATCTGTCGATTCATTGACAAAGTGTGTAACCCGGGGCGGACTGGCGCTCAGGAAGCGTGTGCCATGAATACAAATGTCGAAGAGCCTGTGTGCCCACGCTGTGGAAGTCCGGTGCCTGCGGGGGCGCCGGGGGGGCAGTGTCCGAAGTGCTTGCTGGGGGCGGTGGCGGCGGTGACCGAGCCGCCGCCGACGCCTCCCGTGGCGGGCGCCTGGCCGACGCTGGATGAAGTGCGCGCGGCATTTCCGGATCTGGAGGTGGAGCGCGAGATCGGGCGCGGAGGGATGGCGATTGTCTGCAAGGCGCGTCAGCTTCACCTGGACCGGCCGGTGGCGCTGAAAGTGCTGGCGCCCTGGCTGGCGGCGGAGGCGGGGTTTGCGGAGCGGTTTTCGCGGGAAGCGCGGGTGCTGGCGAGGCTGAACCACCCGAACATCGTGACGATTCACGATTTCGGCCAGGCGGCCGGGTATTTCTACCTGCTGATGGAATACATGGACGGGGTGAACCTGCGGCAGGCGATGCAGGCCGGGCGGTTTGAGCCCGCGCACGCGCTGGCGCTCGTGCCGAAGATTTGCGACGCGCTGCAATACGCGCACGGCGAGGGGATCTTGCATCGCGACATCAAACCGGACAACATTCTGCTGGACGCGCGCGGCCGCGTGAAGATCGCCGATTTCGGCATCGCCAAACTTGCCGGGGAAAAAGAGCCGTCGGTCACGCTGACACGAAGCGGGATGCGGCTCGGCACGCCGGCATACATGGCGCCGGAGCAGGTGGAAACGCCGGCGGACGTCGACCATCGCGCGGACATTTATTCGCTGGGCGTGGTGTTGTACGAAATGCTGACGGGCGAGCTGCCATTGGGGCGGTTCGCGCCGCCTTCCGAGAAAGCGAGCGTGGACCAGCGGATCGACGAGATCGTCCTGCGCACGCTCGAGAAGGAACGCGAGCGCCGCTACCAAAGCGCGGAGGAGATGAAAACGCGGGTCGAGGGACTGGGGAGTGCGCCCACGCCGCCGGCACCGCCTCAGCCGCCGTCGTCAGGGTGGCAGTCGGCGGGCGGGGCTGCCGCGGGTGTGGCTGCCGCGGGTGTGGGATCTTCCGAGGGCTGGAGCCGGAAGGCCGTGTGGGGCGCGGTGGCCACGGCGCTGAGCCTGTGCGGGATCGTGCTTCTGCTGCCGGCATGGGTGGTGACGGAGTCGCGGACGGTGACGATGGAGGGGCCGCGAGCGGTCGTGCCTGCGCCGGTGTCGCTTCTCGGGCTTGTTGTTGTGTTAGGCGCCCTGGCGGCCTCGGCGCTGGCGGGCATTTTGCTCGGGGCCTCGGCGCTGACGGACATCCATCGATCCGGCGGCAGGAGGGCGGGAGCGGGACTGGCCGCCTTCGCTTCGCTGACATGGCCGCTGCTCCTGCTCACGGGAATAGCGACCGGCCTGTGCGCGACTATGGCGAGCGCGGATGTCTTTGAGCGCGCCCATTCGCGGATGGGTGTGGACTTGCTGAAACCGCTGGTGTTCCTGAGCGGCATCGGGCTGGTGATGTGGCTCGATTTCACGATCGTGCGGCGCGTGCTTCGCTGGGCGCGGGGCGGGGCGGTGCAAAGCGGTGGTCTTGCGGCGCCACCCATGACGGCTGTCACGCGAACGGATGACGGTCCGGCAAGTCCGGCGAATGCGGTCAGGACCTCGGGAATGGCGGTGGCAGCCGGCATCCTGGCGCTCATTTCCACCGTGCCCGTGGTCGTGATGGGCGGCCTGTTCATGCCCGGCCTGCTCCTTCACGACCGGGTCGGACCGATCGGAGGGGTGGGCCCGGCGGAAGTCGCGATTCTGCTGTGCGTGAGCGTCGTCCCACTGATCCTCGCGTTTGTCCTCGGACTGGTGGCGATGCGGCGGATCCGCCGCTCACACGGCCTGCTTCGCGGAGCGGGCTGGGCGGTGCTCGGTGGCGTGACCCTGCCTGTGATGATCGTTTCCGCGGTCGCACTCGTCATCGCCGGGCTGACGGTGACGCGCCTCGTCCCTGGACCCCGCGGCGGGAATATGTCGATCGGCCTGGGGCTCACCCTGTCGGTGTTTTTCGTCATCGGGATGGTTCGTGCCGCGGTCTCCTGGACGCGTGGCGGGTCGGCGGCGTGGACGTGGAAGCGGCGGGATTTATGGGTGATGGGGGCGGCGGCGATGGTGTTGTTGCTTGTGCCTCTCGTTTCTGCCATGTCACGGCATTCGGGGAGGCTCTTCGGCGGTCAGACGCTGCGGTCCGCTGCAGACTGGCTGCCACCGGCTGGCGCGGACGTGGCGCATGTGGTCGTGAATCAGGCCATGGAGACGGTCGAGTGGACGCAGGCCAGGCCGGAACAAGTGCAGCGATTCGAGCTGAACGTGGCGGCCACTCTCGGGGCGCATCGCCGCCTGATTTGCGAGCTGCGCCATACCGCGGCCGGCTCCAGCGAGGCGAGGGTATGGCAAGCGGAGAGCGCCTCCTCGATGGTCACCGGGGGGCTCGCCAGTGGCGACATCACGATCCACCGCCGCTTCATCCTGGAATTGCCCCCGGAGTCCGGCACGGAGGCACTGCAAGAGGCGCATGGGCAGATCAACCGCCGTTGGTTGCACCGGCCCAACGCCGTGGCTCTGGGCCGGCCCGAACGTCTTTTCCGCGTGTCGTTGCCTGATGGATCGACTTTTGAGGCGTCGTTTGTTTTGCAGCCCGCCGATTTATCGATCTGAGTTTTGCTTCGCCAATGACCGATCCTTCGCCAGCGCCCGAGCAATTCGCCGCCACCCGCTGGACGCTGGTGGTGGCGGCGCGCGGCGATTCGGCGGCGGCTCAAGCCGCGTTGAGCGAGTTGTGCGCGGCGTATTACGCTCCTGTCGTCGCGTTCCTGCGGCGCGAAGGGAGGAGCGATGACGAGGCGAGGGATCTGGCGCACGGGTTCTTCGCGCGGATTTTGCAGGGCGGGCAGTTCGACGCGGCCGACCGCGAGCGGGGCAAGTTCCGCTCGTATCTCCTGGGCGCGCTCAAACATCATTTGCAGCACGACCGGCGCCGCCGTGAGGCGGCATGCCGCGGCGCCCACCTGGAACACATCCCGCTGCACCCGGCGACGGACACATCAGCGGGATTCGACGTCGCTGCGCCCGAAAGTCCCGGCCTCGACCTCGCCTTCGACCGCCAATGGGCGCTCACCGTGCTCGACCGCGCCATGACATCGGTCGGTGCGGAAATGGAGCGTCTCGGCAAACGATCGCACTTCGAGGCCATGCGCCCGTGGATCGGCGGCGAAGTGCCGGGATCCTCGCAGGCCGATCTCGCCGCCCGGCTCGGTCTCACCCCGGGTGCGGTCAAGGTGGCGATCCACCGGCTGCGCCAGCGGTTCCGCGACCAGGTGTTCGCCGAAATCGCCCAAACCGTCGGCGGCGGCGAATCCGAGGTCCGCGAGGAATTGAACCACCTCATCGCCGTCATCAGCGCCGGGACG
>CAZYHO010000456.1:0-2487 GCA_964647495.1 uncultured Akkermansia sp.
CCCGGGCGAATCCGAGCACGCGGCGCTCCCCGCCTCTATTGTTTCGCAGGCAAGTCCGCGAGGCAGCGCTCGCGCAGGACCGGATCGCTGATGGTTCCCGCCCAGGCGCGGGCGCTGTCGGGATCTTTTCCGGCAATGGAGCGGGCGAAGGCGTCGCGGGCGGGGTCGGTCAGCGAACCCGCCGGCTGCTCACCGAGCCAGCGACCGCAGACGTTGGGCTCGTGCAATGCCCAGTTTCGCACCATGTCCGCCAGCAGTGCGGGTTGCTCGTTTTCGGGGAAACGCGATTTCGCCCAATCCAGCGCCGCCTCGGGTTCACGATGCGCCCACGCACCGAACAGATCGCGGGCAAGCTGCGCCGCCGGTTCCGGAGCGAGGTCGAGAGATTCCAGCCACTGCCTGGCAGCGCCACTGTCTTTCACTCCCAGCGCAACGACAGCGGCCTTTTGCCATTCGAAGCGCAGGGCGGGGTCGCGCACTTTGTCGATTTCTTCCACGAAAGCCTCGCGTCGTTCGTCCAGGCTGCCGCGCGCGACTTGACCCATCGCCAACTGGCGGTCCCCGCGAGACAATTCCGCCGCCGTGCTGAAAGCCTGCGGGAGATCGGTTTCGGAGAGCTGTTTAAACAAGCTCCAGAGGGCTTTCACATACTCCAGGCTCCTCGCGTTCTCTCCGGGAGCCGCGGCATCCTTCGCCCGCTGCGCCTCGGCGACCAATTCGCTCGCGGCGAATCCGGGATTGATATCCACAAGTTCCTGCATGCTGATTCCGTTCCATGCATCGACGAAAGGCCCGCCGGTGGGCGGGTTCTTTTGCAGATACTCCCAGCCCGCCGCCACATCCTTTTTCATCCAATGACGGCCGAGCGCCAATCTCAGCACGGTCTGTCCAAACGGCGCGGCGATCTGTGGAACCAGTTCCAGGGCCAACTGAAACTCCTCGTCACTCAGGTCATCGAGAAAAGGGTCCAGCGCCTTGGCATCGAAGCCCATGGTGACGCCGTCGGCATCGAATTGATTCCGGAGGCCTTTGTCCGGCAGGCTTGCGAGGAGGCGTATCATGTCCTCACGGCCGCGCTGGGCACGCGAAGCCACGGCGGTGGGTTGGCCCCAAGGCGCGGGCTTCGGCGGAGGAAGCGGCGGCGGCTCCGTGTGACGAGGCAATATCGCGGCTGCGCTTTCCCCCGCCCTCACGCCCAGATGATGGCCACCGCCGATCACCAGCAGCAGGCCTGGAAGCAGCAGAATGAACGGCAAGAGAGAGCGTTTCATTCGGGTTGTTGAGTCGTTGGAGCGGCCAAGCCCGCCTTGATGAGGGCCAATGTTTCAAGGCGGGCATGCATAAACTCACTTGAAGCATGCCCCTCCTGGACGCGCAGCGCGTCCAGGGCGCACAGCGCGCTCGCGGCATCCATGTGCTGTCGCACCCAGGCGCACATCTCCGTGATGGCTGCCTCGTCCATCCCTCCCCCTGTGTCTTCCCCGAGCAGCGCCGGCATGAACGCAACCGCCATCAGCATTTCGTTGCGAAGCTGTGAGCCCTTGAGCGGCGCCGCCAACGCTTCCTCGCGGGCTTTGGCAGGATTGGCCATCGCCGTCATCATGAATGAGATCATGTAGAGCCCGTGCTTTGTTTCTTCGTCGCGCACATTGGAGAGTGCGGCAATCGAGCGCTCGCGGCTCGCCGGTTCATTCAATGCCTGCGCGAGGCCGGACTGCAAAAGCTCGGACCGAGGATCATCGGCGGGGGCCTCGTTGATTTCCCGAACCAGGCCCTCGGGATCGTGCCTGGCCCATGTTTGGCAGATGAGTTCTGGCAGGTTCTCGATTTCTCTTTCCAGGGCCGGAAAATCGAGCGCGTCCATACGGTGTTTCCACCAGGCGAATGCCTGACTGGGGTCGCGGGCGGCCCATTCAGAAACGATGGCTTTGACGACAGCGCCATTGTCCGGACGGGGAAGGTTCTTGCCGAGCCAGTCGAGCGCGGCTTCCGGCTCGTGTACCGCGCGCAATCGTGACAAATGCCGCGCGAAGTCGTGATGCAGCGTCGTTTCATCGCGCAAGGAGTCAAGAAACGCGAACGCTTCGCCGATTTCACCGGGATCCAGCGCGCCGATTGACTCGATGGCCAGCCGCTTTTGCTCTGAACCGCCGGCGGCGCGCCAGGCCGCCGCGGCTTGAACAAGTCTTTCCTGCAATCCAGGCGGTGTGGTTACCACACCGGAGCTGTCACCATGTGGACCGGCAACCTGCGCTTGCCGGCCTTCGGCCATCCGGCGGGCTTCCGCGGAAGCAACGAAACGGCCTTCCGCTTCGGCAAATCCCCGCGAGCGACCGATGAAAAAAGAACCCGCCCCGGCAGCGAGATACACGGTGGCAACGGCAAGGGCGAGCTGCGTTTTGGTGTGCATGGCGAGAGCGAGATGAAACGAGGTGGAAAAGCCGATCGACGGAGCCGCCCCTGAACCCAGGGCAGCCAGGGTGGACA
>CAZYHO010000456.1:2587-4296 GCA_964647495.1 uncultured Akkermansia sp.
CGTGGCGGCCGGCACGACGCAAGGCCACCCCATAAACCAAACCGGCGTAGCGCCCGATCAATCGCTCCAGCGCGCCCGTCCGGGTTTCGTCGATTATCTCGCGCAGGGCCTCCGCGTCAGACCACGCACGCCCGTCCTCCGCCGCACGGTCCCGCGCCGACCGGGAATCGCGCGTCGATTCCGAAAACATGCCGGAATGGGTGCTCATCACCGAGCATACTTCCCCGCGACGAAAAAACCTGACAGCACTTTGGAAGTTTCTTCAGAAAACAACGCTGGCAAAAACGGCCGCGACGAGTATGGTGGCCTTCGCGTGAAACATGGGGTTCCCCAGTATCTGCTGACCCAGCGACCGCCCGGAGATGTCTCCGGGCGTGGGCGCGTCCGCGCCCTCACGCATCGAATGGCGGCTTTCCGGTAGTAAGGGGGAGCCGGACCAGTCACGGGTGGTGGCCCGTTTTCCCGCTCCCCCCGCGTGTTCTGGCGGTGCCTTGCACCTTTGTTGTTCTCAGGCGGTTCCCGCGCCCCGCCACTCCGTGCCGCGGATACTTTCCGAACCCTTCCCCGCTTTCTTTCGATCACACTTTTTACTTCCATGAATACATCCATCTTCGTCTCCGAACGCGACGCCAAGGCGCTGCGCAAACTGCTCAACGTGCCCCCATCCGCGCAACACGCCGACAAGGAAAACTTCCATCGTCTGTCTCAGGAACTCGACCGCGCGACCGTGGTGCCGGTGGCCGATCTGCCGCCGGATGTGGTGGCGCTCGATTCCACCGTGGAAATGGAAAACCTCAGCACCGGCGAACACCTGGTGTTCACGCTCGTCTTGCCCGATGAAGCCGACGCCGCCGCCGGCCGCCTCTCCGTGCTCGCGCCGCTCGGCACCGGCTTGCTCGGCTTTCGCACCGGCGAGGAAATCGAATGGCCGGTGCCTTCCGGCACGATCCGGGTGCGGCTGGACAAGGTGAGCCAGGCCCATTACCCGTGATCTTGTCTCCTCGCCCCCGCATGGCCTTGAATCCCCGCCGGACCACCAACGATCACGTCGCCTGGGCGCGCCGGGTCAACTCCCGCTGGATCGTCCATGACGATCTCGCCCGCCACGCCGCCGCTTACCTCGATCATCTCGAACACAGCGATCCACCGCGGCTGGAACGAGCCTGCCGACGTGCGCGCGAATTGGCCGAGTCGTGTGGCGTTGCGGAAGATCCCAAACCGCGGTTTTACGGCGGGCTCTTCAGCCACGCCACGCCGAAAGAAAAGGCGCGGTTTTTGCGCTCACATCCATTCTTGCAGGCGGTGCTGGCGTCTGAGCGGGACTCCGTGCCCGTGGAACTCCAGACCGCCGGCGCGGATACACAGGAAAAAATCGCCGCCTTGCGCACAATCGTAACCGGGCCGCCGGAGGAACAGACAAACCGGCGCCTGCGCCCCGATCATTAGCAAACAGGGAGGAACACGAACAAGAGGTGAAAAAGGACACGGATACTTTTCATCCTGCGGGTTCAATTCTGAGCGTGTTGATTTGCCGCAGAACTGGCGGGCGGAAGGTGGTCGGCGCAGCCTGGACCGGAGCGCCGCAGTCGAAGCGCCCGCAGGCGCCTGCGGCCCGTCGCCCCCGCCGCGGAGCCGATCAAGAACACACTGTCCGAACCCTTCAGCCGCGACACAAAAGCCTTGCCGCCATGCCGATACGCACGAGCCGC
>CAZYHO010000457.1:0-4286 GCA_964647495.1 uncultured Akkermansia sp.
CTACTTCTCCCCCCAAACACAAAAAGGCCTCCGCTGGCGCCACCTCGGCGCCCGCGACGGCCTGCCCACCGTCGGTTGAGCCAGGCCGACACTCCAACTGAAATGCTGTGCCGAATGACGTTGGGTTGGAGTCCCGCCTTCAGGCCAATAGCGTTCAATTAACCGTCAATGAACGCCAATGAACGCGAATGATGAGAATCTGCCACATAATGAAATCCAGAGCATTACATACATTGGCGTCCATGCCTGTCCATTCGCGGTTCTCCTTACATGAACGGTATTGGCCTTTGGACGCGAGCGCAAAAAGTCCCCGCACAATGCCTTTTGTTGCGTAACTCGTTGAAAAACGCACTTTCACTCCAGTGCCTTTGACGATACTTCCATTAGCATCAGTCTTGTCGCCCAGTGCTTCAATCCACTTCCGTTCCAGCCTTTTTGAATGGGTCTTCAGGGAGGCTGGTTTTTTCAATTTCCATCTCGCTCCTGAATTGGCGCCGGAAACGATGAGGTTCAATATCGCAAACCCGCACCGGACAAGAGAGCACTACGGCCTTCGCCTCCCTGAGCTTGCGAATGATCAGGGCTGCCCGGGAACCTCAAATCCCTCGGACATTGGCTTGCGCTTCCGGCGCCGTGAGGACGCGGGCCAGGCTGATGGCGCGCGGGCCGGCCCAGGCGGCGAGATCGGCGGGTGACGCGACGGTGGCGGCGGCGCCGAGCGAGTCGAGTTCCTGGAGTTCGGCGGGGGTGAGCGGGTATTCTCCCCAGCGGCCGACGATGACCGGGAGGTCCGGCAGGACACGGCGGAGGCGGCGGAGGGTGGCTGTGGCCCGGGGAAAATCAGTGGGATCGAGGTGGAGCAGGGCGATGGCGAGAGGCGGGGCCTCCTTGAGCCGGGCGACGGCGTCGGAAGCCAGCGTTTGGGTATTGAAGAACAGGAACGTGCAGTGGAGGTGGCGCAATCGGTGAGGGAGCATGGAGACGGCGGCCTCGGTCATCGGGCAAAGGCTCCACACCGCGAGCACGGCATCGCTGATCAGCGAGGGAGCGGTTTTCTCCTCGTCTTCTTCCTCGTCGGATGCGAGGTCGGCAAATACGGGCGGAAGCGCCGAGGCGATCGTGGCGGCGGCGCCGGCGTCGAGATGGCCCAGCCGCTGTTCGTGGCGCACCCGCGCCAGGGCTGGCACGACCACGGCGTCGTATGTTTCCGCGACACTGGCGCGGTCGGAGTGGCGGGACAGGATGTCGGCCGCCTCGATCGTATCGCCGGCGATCAGCCGCTGCGTGAGCGTGGCGTATTCGGGCAGGTGGGCGCGATCGCTCAGCAGCTTCGAGAAAAACGCGAGTCCCGGCACGTTTTCGCCGAGGACGACGAGGCACACCGTGAGCGGAGTGGCGAGCACCAGGCCCACCGGTCCCCAGAGCAATGTCCAGACGACCGCGGCCATGATGATGCCGAGTTCGGACACGCCCACGCGCGACCCGTACAGCCATGGCTCGACGACGTTGTTGAGGACGAGTTCGAGGACGACGAAAAACGCGGCGACCGCGATTACCGGCCCCCAGCCGTTCATCGTCGCGACGCTTAGCGCGAGCGGGAGGCCAGCCCCCACCACCGGGCCGACGTACGGCACGTACCGCAGAATTCCGGCGCATAACCCCATCAACCCGGCCCATTCGAGCCCGATAAGCGACAGACCGCCCCAGACGGCCAGCCCCGTCGCCACGTTCACCATGAACTGCATCGCCAGGTACCGGCTGACGCGCCGCGCGGCATCGTCGAGCGCCGCGGTGGTGGATGTCAGGTTTTCGTCGACAAGCGCGATCAGCCGCGCCCGCAGGTCGGCCCACTTGAGCAGGAGGATCACGACGAGCAGGACGACCAGGCCGGCCGTGGCGAGCGGAGAGAGAAGCCCCGCCATCGAACTGAAATCCTTCATGGCGCTCCCCGATTCGGCGACGATGATCTTCGCCGAAGGAGGATCACTCGTCTGGCCGGGACCGGCCTCCGCAACAGGCGGTGCCTCCGCCGCCTCCGCGGGCTCCACCGTTTCGGGCGCGGCGGATTCGGCGCGCTCCTTCTCCGCCACCTCCTGCATCACCTCCGTCACGGTGGACTTCAGCCTCTCGAACGAGCCGCCGCGCAGGCTTCCCCGAACATTCATGACCTTCTCGACGACTTCCTTGCGGTAATCCGGAAGCCTCTCGACCAGCGACTGGACCTGCCCGGCGATGATATAAACCAGCATCCCGAGCAGCGCGAAAACAACCGTCGCCGTGAGCCCGACCGCCAGCGCGTTGGGCAGCCCCAGACGCCGCAACCGGCGCACGGCCGGTTGCAGCATGAATGCCAGCAACAGGGCCAGCCCGAGCGGGATCAGCACGGGCCTCGCCACGTACAACCCGAGCACGATGATGGCCGCGCTGATCAGGCGCGCCGCCAACACCTGCGATCGGTTGTCCATCGGCGGCATGGGCGCGGCGGGCGGATGTCCTGTCCGGCGGGCAAAAGCCTACCGCTTGTCCCAGCCCCGCTCCTTGATGAGGCCCTCGAGAAGCGGCTTCGCGGCGAACGAGTCCGGCAGGAACTTGAATTTCACGAGATACTGCACGGCGCCGTTGAGCTGCATCACGTCGCCCTTTTTCCCTTCCTGTTGATCGGCCGGCAGTGCCTTCACTTCAGCCAGCCAGCCGTCGAGCCAGGCGGTCGCCTTGGCGGCGGCCTGCTCGTCGGGCGCGTAGCAGAGCGATTCAAAATACCGGAGCGCCTGCGCCTTGCCCGACTTGCCCGCGGCGTCCTCGCGCAGGGAGGCGGCGATCTCGCCGCGCTTCTTGGCGGTCGCCTCCGCGCTCATGACGCTGGTGTCGCCTCCCTCGGCGGCGCGCCTGGGCAGCGGCCGGTACCAGATGTTCCGATAGCGTACCGGGTTGCCGTGATCCTGCAGCTTGAGCGGACCCTTTTCGGGAAACGCGCGCGGTTTCGAGCGCCCGCGGTGGCCACCGCCGCCTTCAAGCGGTGTGTCCTGCTGGACGAGCACGCCATTGATGAAAACCGTCAGCGATCCGGGGTCGATCTCCTTGCCCCCGTCAAACAGCGGCCGCCTGAAAACGATGTCGCAGACCTGCCAGGTGCCGGGCGGGTTCAGCGGGTTCGCCATCGGCGGGTTCACGCCGTACACCGAGCCCGCAAATCCATCCGCGTACGTCGGGTTGTTGTAGTTGTCGAGCACCTGCACCTCGACGAGCCCCATCGGGAAAATCCCGCTGTTGCCGCGTCCCTGGCTGCTACCTTCGACCCTGGACGGAGCGGACCACTCGATGTGGAGCTGCATATCGCCCATCTCCTCGCGCGTCCGCACATAACCGGCGCCGGGCACACACTGGAGCGTGCCATCCTTCACCACCCACTTCGTCGGCTCGATCGGCGACTTGTCCGCAACCCAGTTCGCCAGCGAGGCCTCGGTCCCGTCAAACAACACGATCGCATCCGACGGCGGCTTGCCGGCTTGCTCCTGCGTCGAAAACGTGCCGGGCTCCACCCGCGGCGGCTGCGGGCGGTTCTCGTCGTGAATCGCCCACGGGTGCGTGGCATCCGGCGGATCACCGTAAAACGCGGCAGCCGCTTTCCCGGCGGCGATGACGGTGGCCGCAATGGCCAGAGACGATGGGACGAACGGGGTCATTTTCATGGTCCCCCACGCTCCCCCGGGATTCCGCCGCGTCAAAGGGTTCGCGCCAGATCAGTGCACTATAGTGCCGGGTTCCCGGCATTTGATTGCGGCCGAATCCGCGGCTTTTTTCCCTTTTTGCCGCGGCACGACAGCGCCGCAGCCATCTGCCGCCCTTCGGCCCGCCCGCGAAGCCGATCAAAAACGAGACAGAGAAAAGACGGAACGGGGACAGCCCCCTCGCGCGATCCCTGATCTCCGCCCCGACCTCCAACCGGCTGCGCGGTTTGGCCTGTGCTGAATAATTCTACTTTGTTGACATTTCACTTGATGGAAACGGGTTCGACTCCTCGTAGTTGAGGCATTTGGGCAAAGTGGAAGCGGGATGTCCGCCTTGGCGCTCTCAACACCGGGATTCAACAAAATAGAAATAACGTGTGCGCACCGCGAGGGCCAACGGCCCGGCCCTATACCAGCCTGGGGCATCGCCCCAGGAATGGGCGCCACACAATCATAAAGGGCTGAAAGCCCGCCCCATCATTCTATCATCAATGGCGAAGAAACCATGAGCGCGCGTGTGAATTATGAAGACCGAAACCGGGTGGCACGATCAAGGAT
>CAZYHO010000458.1:0-4269 GCA_964647495.1 uncultured Akkermansia sp.
CGCCCCAATCGTTCGCCGTCTGCTCGGGGGCCTCGGAAACCATAGGGTGACAGACGATTTATGGGACCGCGCTTTATGGAACCGCACATGATCGGGGCGGCTCACTTTCGCCGCCCGCCGCCCTTGGCCGCCTTCTTCCCTGGTTCCACCGGGTTTGGACTCTCCTCCATTGTCTGCCCGGAAATCGATTCCCGCGTTTTCTCCGATGGCGGCTCCTCGGCCTGGGTCGCATCGAGCGCAGCTTCCACCGGCCGATCGCCATCCATGTCCCCGTCCTCCCGGTCTTCGTCGTCCGCCTCTGCGTCGTCGGCCTCCGTCTCCTCGCGATTTGCCGCCACTTCGGCATCATCTGCTGCCTTGTCCGTCGCCACGTCCGCTACCACGTCCGCTACCTTGTCCGCTGCCTTGTCCCCTGCCGCGCTCCCTGCCATATCAGCACCCATTTCATCCGGTTCGGGATCCGCCTGCCGCGCCGGCTCCACCGGCTCCGCGTCCTCGCCGGCGCGATCGAGTCCCATGATTTCCGCATCCCCGGCCAACTGGCGGCTGAACTCCGCGAGCACGCTGTCATCCGCATCCGCATCCGCATCCGCATCCGCATCCGCATCCGCATCGGCATCGGCCTCCGCGTCCTCATCAGCTTCCGCGTCCGGCCCCTTTTCCGGTGCCTTTTCCCCTGCCGAAGGCCCTTCCGTCACCGGCGCCGGCGCGAGGACCGCAGCGTCCGTTTTCGCATCGGGTGGCGCCTCGACCTCACGGCTCCGTGCAGCGGCGGCGCGTTCGGGCGGCGGAAGGATGGCGGCGACGAAGCACGCCCCGAGCCAAAGCGCCAGCGGCGGCACCGGCGGCAGCCACCATTGATGCAGGACAAATCCCAAAGCGAGAGCGAGCCCCAGCGCCAGTGCCCCGCCGATCATGAAAACCGCCAGCCATCGGCGCGGCGCGGCCAGCAAGGTGGCGCCCAGCATCACAAGCGCCCCCCAAACCGCGTACTGCACACCGGCGGACGGCTCCCTCAGATGAAATCCGCTCAGCGCGGCCACCAGCGACCGCGCGATGACCTCCGCTTCCGACCATGTTTGCTCCGGCGCCGTATTCACCGTGTACCGCGGTGTCGATTCCCCGGTTTCGCCGAGAACCACCAGCGCTCCCTCCATCGATCTCAGCGTGGCCAGGTCCGCGGCGCTGTCCGCCATCAACGAAGTGTCGCGCTCGATGTCGAGAAGCAGCAGGCTCGCGTCGATCCGCCGCAGTGGCGGCGCCAGCCGCGCCGAAATCCACAGCCGCCCCGCGCCGTCGACCGGCACTGCCATTTCCGGCCCGATGGCCAGGCGGCGGCCGAGTTGCACTCCCACTTCGTTGGGAGGTGTTTGCTGCCAGGCGAGCAGCGCTTGCAGGACGACCGAAGGCACGAGATCCGCGCCGCGCCGCGCCACCATCGGCATCCCCACGCCGCCCTCGCCCGCGATGATCCCCGCGCCGAATTCGATGCGGCTGAAACCCACCAGTTTCCCGGTGCGCAATGCCTCGATCGCCATCTGGCCGAGCCCGTCAAACTCAGGCACCTGTTCCAGCGTGCCCGAAGCGCCGGGCAAAACGGACAGCGGCAGCGCCTTTGCAGTGTCCGCCATATCCGCCGGCACGCCCTCCTTGAGCCGCTGAAGCGTACAGGTGAGTACGCCTCGCGGCAGCAGCGTGATCCGCTCGGTCAGTGTGGCTGCGTCGAGCGGCTCAAGCCCCGGCCAGGCGAGCAGCGGTTGCACGACCACCTCGCGCGGCTGCCGGCGTGCCAGGCTCTCGAAAACCAGCGCGTAGTCCATCGGCGCGGGCGGCCATGACTCGAACGGCAGATCCCCGCGCTTCAACTCCACCAGCACAACCGGCGCCTCCGCCTCAGACGCCGACGCACCAAACACCTCGCGCAGCAGATCCACCATCCGCCGCTCCCAGCCGTCGAACGTCCCTCGCCGTTGCTCGCGCTCCAGGAAAAACGCCAGCCCGCCGCACACCAGAAGCAGGATGGCAAAGCGACGCATGGCGGGGACGATCGGGCGCGGGCGGAGGTCGCCCTCTCATTCTTCCACCAGGCGGGCCAGCTCCTCGCACTTGCGCAGGTCCAGCTTCCCGCTCGCCAGCACCGGAATCTCGGAAACCCGCAGCATCTTCTTCGGAATCCACAACGCCGGCACTCCACGGTCCAGCAGCGCATACCGCAACTGGATGATCTCCTGCTTGATCGTTTCCCCCGCCACGGTCGACAAAAGCACCAGCGCCTCGCCCTTGTCGGCATCCGGCACGCCGACCACGGCGATCTTGCGCTCGTCTTCGCCTTCCAGTCCCAGCGCGCGACTGATGTGCTCCTCGACCGATTCGTGCGGCACCATCTCGCCGCCGATCTTCGAAAACCGGGAAAGCCGCCCCTCGATGAACAGAAACCCGTCCTCGTCGACCCGGCCGATGTCACCGGTGCGCAGCCAGCCTTCCTGCAGCACCTCCTCCGTGCGCCGCGGCTGGTTCAGGTAACCGGGAAACACATTCGCCCCCTTGAACCAGATGATCCCCTGCTGCTCGAGCGCCAGCGGATCGCCCGTCACGGGGTCGGTGATGCGGACCGCCATGCCGGGCAGGAGTTGGCCCACCGAGCCCGGCCGATGACTCGGCATGACATCGCGACCGTCGGCGGGCGGCGGCAGGGACGGAAGGTTCACGTTGCTGGCCGGCGATGTTTCCGTGAGGCCGTATCCTTCCATCACCTCCTTCCCGAACGCCTCATTGAATGCCAGCGCCAGGCTGGGCGGCAGTTTCTCGGCGCCGGTCACCACAAAGCGCAACGAAGCCAACTGCTCGCGTTTTGCCTTGCGCAGGTACCCGCGGAGAAAGGTCGGCGTCGTCAGCAGCAGCGTGACGTTGTGCTTCTCGATGAGCGCCGCCAATTTCGGCACCTCGAGCGGCGAGGGATACGTGACCAGCCCGATCCCGTCGAGCAGCACCCACCACATCGTCACCGTGCACCCGAAACTGTGAAACAACGGCAGGCAGCCAAGCACCGTGTCCTGTGGCCCGAGATTGATGCGCTGACTGAACTGCGTCACGTTGGCGAGCAGGTTCCGATGGCTCAGGATCACTCCCTTCGGCTCGCCGGAACTCCCGCTCGTGAAAAGCAGCGTCGCCTCCGCATCGCCCCCCTGCCGCGGCAGCCCGAGCAGCGAGCCCAGCACGGAAGCCGGCAACAGCTTCGCCAATATCCCCCATTTGATCGCGGCGGACTTCAGTTCGGGCATGATCCTCTCGATCAGCACAAGCTGCCGCATCGGCAGCCATGGAAATTCCTGCATCTTCCGCACCACCAGATCCACCGTGAGTATCCGGTCGATCCCGCTCTGCCGGATCGCGCTCTCGATCGCCGCCTTGCCCGCCGTGAAATTCAGGTTCACCGGCACACGCCCCGCCAGCACTACCGCCAGGTTCGCGATCAGTCCGGCCCGGCCCGGCGGCAACACGATCCCTATGCGCGGACTGCTCGTCTCTTTCCGGATATGCCGGCTCAACGCCAGTGCGGCCGCCAGCACCTTGTCGTACGCCAGCTCGCTCCCGTCCACACCATCCCGAACCCGCTGCCGCGACCCACACCGCTTGATCCCGCGCAGCAGCGCCCGGCCGAGGTGCCCGCTGAACGTCGGCCGGCTCGAAAATACCTCCTCCCCCGCCCGCAACAACCCCTCGATCAGCGTCATCACCGAAAGCGATCCCGCACGCACCACCGCCCCGGGCATCAACACCGACGCCGCCAGCGAGGCGCCGGCCTCGAACCGCAGGCTCGCCACTGCCGGCCGGTCGACCGCCAGCGGCACCACCGGCAGTTGCAGCTCCACGATCGCCTGCATCACCGGCCGCGGCACGTCCCACAGTGTCCCGGGCCACGCCTCCACGGACCCGGGCGTGAAAATCGCAAATCCCTTCGCTTCGACCACCTGCCGCACCGCATCCACGGCGCCCGCGGCCAGTTCCGCCGCGCCAAACCGCACGACCCGCCGCCCGCCCAGCGCCCGCTCCAGTTCCCCAGCCTCCGCCTCGCTCAGACGCGTCGGCACGATGACCGCCCCCTCAGCGGGAAATCGTTCGGGATGGAGAACCTGGATTCCTTTCATGGTCGGATCGATCGATCGCAGCGCCCGGGCCCGGCCCGGGGAAAACGGACCATGGCCACGCCCGCCGCCGCTTGCAAGACCAAGCCACGATTTCCACCGGCCTTGCGCCAGCCAGAACCCC
>CAZYHO010000459.1:0-4259 GCA_964647495.1 uncultured Akkermansia sp.
GCAGATCTGATTGAGGAGGCTGATGAGATTCAGGACGGCGGATGACCAGCGAGACGAAGTTCACCCCGGGTCGCAGCGTGAGATAGTGGACGGCGCTCCGATAATTGGCAGTCCGATCGGGCGGATTCAGATAGGCACGCACGGCTCGCTGGCCGATGGTCAACGGAGCGCCTTCGGGTTCCGCCACGCGTATTGTCGTGATCGTTGATCCCTCAGCCTCAATCTCGATGGCATGACTTCGTTCGATCAGCGAATCGGGATTGACGGGGTCCGGACCAAACACGGAAACTTTCACCTCGTCACCGATGTTCAAACCTGATGGGTAACCATCGCTGTCGACGAACTGCAAAACGGCCGTGACCGCCGCTTTGTACCGCCCAAAAAACTCGACAGGGATATCACGATCCACGCCTGCATCGTCGGGATTTGCTTCCCCGTTGGCTCCGAGGTGGCGAATGGTTCGCACCTCAACTCCGGGCAAGACAATGGCTTCACCTGTCTCTGTGAGGAGGCGTGCGTAACCGGTTGTCGCGGGATCGACTCGAGAAATCATCGCGTTTCCCCAGCCATCGAGCAGCGATTGCCTTCCAAGTGGCAGTTTCAAGTACGGACCGCGCCAGCCAGAAGGCAGCGCGACTTCAGGGTCGGACGCCGAGGTTCTCAGATCGTACTCCGGCAGCTCTCTCGGATCCCACAATTCCGCCAGTGTCAGTTCGCCATTGATTTCGACGGTGTGCGGGAGGCGTCCCATGTCCGAGACGAAGCCGGCGATCCGCTCGTCACCCAGCACGGCGGCTTCGATATCCTGCATCAGCCGTTGTGAAGCATCGTAGCGGTGGTCGTCGTCGATGCCGTCCAGCGCGAGGATGGCCATGCCTGTGAGCACGGCGAGGATGGCCAGCACGACGACGAGTTCGAGGAGCGTGAAGCCCGCAGTGTGATTACGGCTCCTCCGGTTCATAAACGTCGGCACGGTTCAGAAAAAGCACCAGGTCGTCTCCGCGGACATTCGCCGTCCCGTCGGCCAGCCGCCCCGCCAGGCGGTCGAGCGGCGTCGAAAGCGCGCCGTCCGGCCCGGCGGAAACGAGACGCGCGCAATGGAATTGCTTCGCCTCGTCCGGCGGGGCCGCGAACGCGGAGGGTGGCGGAATCTGCAGGACGACCGGATTACCCCAAGGATCGGCGGCCGCCAGATCACCCGCGACGCCGTACGGGCTTGTTGCGCCGCCGGGAAAAAACCCGCGCGATTGAAATGTGGCGTCGCCGGCGAACCGTCGGTCCTCCGCCGCCGGAAACTTCCCGTCACGCGCCGGATCGAGATTCGCCACCCGCTGGACGTTGCGCACGTACGGCCCGCGCCAGCGCCAGCGGAGCGGCGCGCTCGCATCGTGCGCGCCATGCTCCGGGTACGAGGAAGGCGAAAGCAGGTCGTGCACACGCACCGCGTTGCGCCTGAATCCCGGCGCCGATTTCATGTCCGCCATGTATCCCGGCCCGGCCGCCGATCCGGTGAACGCGTCGCGTATTACACCAAGGCTGGCCTGCGCCACGACCATCTCCGCGTCGTCCCTCGCGTGGTCCACCTGGCTCACGACCAGCGCCGCCAGCGCGGCCAGAATCACCACGACCACCAGCAGTTCGATCAGGCTAAACGCATCCGCCCCGTTCCGCCCGCCACGGGCAGAACGATGCGGCCGACGCCTTGAACGCGAAGGGACATGGAGCATTCTCTGGACTCCCCTGACAGCGTCCACTCCCCCCGATCGGTTCACTAGAATTTCCGCTCTCCCTCATTTTCCATCCCCCGCCGGGGCGACACGTCTCCGCACGGTGAAACCCAACACTGTGCCTCCGCCTGTCGGTGCTCGCTCAGGGCGTCGCCTCCAACCAGTGGCTCACGCCATTGGATGATTTACGAAGCTCGAGCCATACGTGGCGGCTTCAGTCAAGGTCCGGAGCGACGGAGAGATGCTCGTCGGTGGCCACATGGCGCTGGCTGGCATCCAGGCTGAGCAGCAAGTCGGCCTTCAATTCCAGTGCCGAGGCGACATGGAGCAAATCGAAACCGCGCGCGCCACTTTGCGGCGTGTGTGTGGCCGCCAGCCGCCGCGCCCGCTCATGTACGGCGGTCCAATCCACCGGCATGCTCACGAATATGCCCAGCGAGATGTTTTCTTTCAGCTTCGCCAACATTGTGGTGCCCTCCCGAAGGGCGTAGCCCTTGGTGTGGTCGTGCCGATGCAACCACGTCTGGAAGCGGACCCCTTGCTCGAATTCATATCGAACGAGCGTGGTGATGAGAACCGGGGCGCCGTGCGCCGCCAGCCAGGCATAGGCTCGCGCGGAATTGTCCTGCTGCCGATGAGTCGCACAGAGGAACGAAGTTTCCGCGAGGACAATCATGGCCATTCCTCCACGGCTTCATCCATGACGCGAACCTCATCGGCGGTGAATACACGGTCGCCCCATGTCTCTTTAAGCTGCCGGCGAAAATGCCCTTCCAGGTCGTCAAATACACTCGCTCTTGCGGAAGACGGGTTCAGCGCCGGCACCAGTCGTGCCACCGTTTTGCCGCGCTTGGTGATGACGATCTCTTCCCCGGCCTGCAGCCACGTTTCCAAAAAAGGAAAACGGGTGCGCAGGTCGCGGATGGTGGCTGTTTTCATGGTGAATCATTGTGATTCACAAACAGGCTGGAGTCAATCCGTCTTCCGCGCGAACCCGTTGGAGTCCCGCGGTATGCCCAATACTGTTCATTTGAGGAGAACCGCGAATGGACGCCAATGTATGTAAGGCTCTAAATTGCAGCACGTAGCAGGATTCTCATCATTCGCGTTCATTGGCGTTCATTCGCGGTTAATCGAACCGTATTGGCGGTGAGTCGGAACAGCAGGCCAAGCCGCGAAGCCCAGTGCGCAAAAAGCCATTCGACGCCGCAGTCGCCTGCGGGCCGTCGGCCCTGCCGCGGAGCCGATCAAGCACACAGCGTCCCGACTCCTCAGCCGCAACACAAGAGCCTTGCCGCCAGTCCGATACGCACGAGGCCGCAGAGGACTGCAGCGCTCCTGGTGACGGCGCTCCGCAGGAAAACACCACCTTTCAAAGCTTGCTCATCATCGGGGCGTCCGTTCATCAGCCTCCCTGAGCTTGCTCATGATCGGGTTTTGCGCCAAAATTCTGATGATCGCTTGCTCCACATCGTGCTTGAACTCACCGTGACGCACTCCCTATGAACCGCTCCCCGCCCGTCCCCACGCATTTCAGGCGGCGCCCAATCGTCGTCATGGCGCCGCTCGCAGGCCCTCGCCCCGTCTGGACGAACCACCACCGCGCCGCTCCGGCTCGCGGTGATCGGCATCTTCCTTCTGCATGCCCTGATTTCCCCACTCTCCGCCCAATCGTTCGATGACTTCATATATTCCACCCAGGATGGGGCGGTCAGAATCACCGGCTACACGGGCGCGGGTGGCGCCGTGACGATTCCCGATACGATCGATGGCCTGCCGGTGACCAATGTGGGCGGATCTACATGGTGTGCATGCACAGCGCATGATAAGGGCGGGAGGAGATCACCCGCACTTTGATGCGATAGCGTGAATCCCCGCCGGCGAAACCGTCGAGGCAGCAGAGCCGACCGCGCATGTTCAGGCAACCGAGGGCGCGCTGGCGGTTGACCTGGCAGGTGTGCTCGCAGAGAGCGCTGGGCGAAAGATTGTGATGGACTTCGGCAACCGTGGTGCCGTGCTTGCCAGGACCAGCAAGGGATCCTGTTCGAGCAGGTCGACAGGCCATTTCTCAAGCGCCTCTGGCAGCAGCGTGTGGTTGGTATAAGAGAGGGTGTTGCAGGTCACATCCCAGGCCGCATCCCAGGCGATGCGATGCTCATCGACCAGCAGGCGCATCAACTCCGCCACGGCGATGGACGGGTGTGTGCCGTTGAGCTGCACCGCCCGTTTTTCGTGGAAGGTTTCCAGCGGACAACCCAAGCGCAGGTGGATGCGAATCATGTCCTGCAGGGAGCAGCTCACAAAAATCATCTGCTGTTGAAGACGAAGCCCTTTGCCCTTCGCGATCCCGTCATCGGGATAGAGCACCCTGGAGATGTTCTCCGAAGACACCTTTGCCTCGACCGCTTCATAGTGGTCGGGTCAGCGTTTCCGGGTCCTGGATTTTTTGGTTTCCGCCCTCTTCGCGGACTTCGCCCTGGGCGCGGGGCGGGACGCTTCGGGCAGCGCGGCCAGGATGAATTCAACCGCCTC
>CAZYHO010000460.1:0-4232 GCA_964647495.1 uncultured Akkermansia sp.
ATTATTGTTGCCGCAGGGAGATGAAACCATGAACACAGCCTCTGATTCCGACGAACGCGATGTTGAATCGCGAATAGGGAGGATAATGAATGACTTTTTGCCTGCATGGATCGGTCCCACCGAAATGTGGTGGCAGGTTCTGGAGGCTTTGGGGCCTCCCGGACGGGCCAGCGAGACGCTGGAGTCGTTGTCGCCGGAGCTGAAGGCGCAGATCCGTGAGTACTACCAGGCCATGCAGCCCACCTGTTACTCCGATTATCTGGCCCGGACTGACAGTGACGAGAGCCGGGCACTGCTTTGCTCCAGGATGATCGAATGGTGCGAAAGAGGGCCGGATAAAAGTGCATCGTGAACCGCATTGTCGCCTGACTCCGTGCGCGGTATCACCGTGACTGCCGCTCCGCTCCTGCGGTCTCCGGGGGGGGGCTTGGTTCCGGGCGGGTTTTCCTGTCCTTTTTGTCCTTTTGCGTTATGCGCAGGAAATCTGATCAGACCAGTAGATGCGGCCCGGTCGCCACAGCAAGGAGCGGGACGCGGCGGCGACGCCCGCCCTGCGCATCCCACGCTCGCTCCTCCTCCGGATCCCCAGGATCCGCCCGGCCCACTGCGCAATGATCTTCACCACCGCCACGTACGCCTCCACGGTGCGTTCGCGATTGCCTTTGAGCTGGACATGCTCGACTTTAGCGGTCGGCTGACCTTGATCGTTGGGCGACTTGCGAGCGCTTGCTCCAATCGGAATTCTCTGACACCTTGCTCCCATGAACGACCGAATCTCGATTCACCCGAAAATCTGCCACGGCCAAGCCTGCATCAGCGGCACACGCATCCCCGTTCACCAAATCGTTCGGATGTTCGCCCACGGAGACAGCATCGACACTCTTCTTGGCGCGTATTCTTCCATCACGCGCGAGGACATTCTTGCGTGCCTCGACTACGCCGCCTCGCTTGCCGAGGAGCAGGTGACACCGCTGGATGATGTCGTGCTTGCCCAATGAGGATTCTGGTGGACGAGAACATCCCGAACATCGCCGTCCGCGAACTCCGGGCGCTGGGGCACGACGTTCGCGACATCCGAGGCACCGAGCGCCAAGGGATGCTTGACGATGAGCTTTGGCCTTTTGCTCAGACCGAGCGGCGGATGCTCATCACGACGGACAAGGGATTCTCCGAGCACCGCGACGAGCAGCATTGCGGCATCTTGGTGGTGCGTTTGCGGCAGCCGAACGAGCAGCGGATTCACTCACGGATTATGGCTGCGTTCCGTAACTCGAACCCGCCATCCACGATCGACGCCCGCCCCGGCGATCGGCTGACCTTGGTCGTCAGGCTAATAAATAATCCCCAAATCTCACATATCTTATGACCACTCGCAAAGCAATTTTCCCTCGGAAGCCACATTCCCTTTACGAAGAGCATGGTTATTCCCCTGCAATCCTCTCAGGCGACCTGCTTTTTGTTTCTGGCATGGTGGGCGCACGTGAAGACGGAACTCCCGAGCCAGATCTGGATGCCCAAATTCAACTGGCCTTCGACAACCTGAAAGGTGTGTTGGAAGCGGGTGGTTGCGCGTTTCAGGATATTATTGACGTCACTATATTCCTCATTGAGCCTGAAAAAAGCGCAGGACTCACGCTCGAAGCTATACGAAGAGCATTCCCCAACCGGCCGTTTCCGAACATCACTGCTGTCGGTGTCAACTGGCTGGCAGGATTCCAGTTTGAAATAAAGGTTATAGCGCGTGTGCCGCAGACGTAGACGCAACCTGCATTGCCGAACCACGGGAAACGAAGGCGGCAGAGCGATTCCACAAGCACCTATGAATTCAATCCACTTGTCGCTGGTCTGTGCTGGCGTGCTGGGGCTGGTTTGCGGATGGCCGCTGGCGGCGGCTCCTTTGCCCGGCACTCAGGAATGGGACGCGCACGGCGACCTGGCGGAGCAGATGGTCGACGGGATTCACCGGTTTCTGGAGCGCGAGACGGCGGAGGCGGTGGAGGTGCGATCGGCACGGTTTTCGGTGGACGCGGATGCGGTGGCGTGGGCTGTGCGGCGCGACGGGCTTGCCTCGGAATTGCGCCGGCGGCTCGGGCTCGAGGAGATCGCGCCCGCGATCCGTCTGGAGGAAGGGGAGGCCGTCGGCGAGCTGGCGGGCCGCGCGATCCGCCGGGTCGAGTGGCCGGTGATTCGTGGCGTGCGCGGCGAAGGGTTGTGGGTGGCCGGGGACGCGCGCTGCGTGATCGTGGTGCCGGACTGCGGGACCACGCCGGAGCAGAGTTTCGGGCTTGCGGCCGGTTTACCGCCGGAACGCCAGTGGGCAAACCGGCTGGCGGCCGATGGCGCTACGGTGCTGGTCATGCCGCTGATCGACCGGCGGACCGGCGCGCGCTCGCCCGACGGCCGCGCTTTCAGATACTCGCAGCGCGAAGTCCTCTGGCGCGCGGCATTCGAACTCGGCCGCACCATGGCTGGCTACGAAATCCAGAAAGTTCTGGCCGCGGGCGCCGCGTTGCGCGAGGCGCGGGAGGACGCAACCGTCCACCTGCTCGGATCGGGTGATGGCGGATACGTCGCGCTGCTGGCGGCGGCGGGTTCCGGGACGGTGGATTCCGTAGCGCTTGAGGGAGCCTTCGTGTCGCTCGACGCACTGTGGGAGCAACCGCTGGACCGCACCGTGTTCGGGCTGGTCCGATCGTTCGGACTTGCGGAATTGGCCGCCCTCGTCGCGCCACGGCCGCTCACCGTGCTCGACGCCCACTGGCCTGACGTGCGCCTCACCGATACGGGCGGCGGCGCGCCAGGTGTCCTGCGCGCTCCGACGCCGGATGAACGCCAGGCCGCCGCCGCTTGGCTCACACCCGAGCATCAGCGCCGGCTCTGGCCGGCGGCAGACACCGCGGCATCGCGTGGCCAGGGCGGCTTCTCGAGCCATGCCGATGCGGAAGCGTGGATCGCGTGCGCCTTGCCGCCACCTGCGGGCGATAGCGCCCGAAATCTGAAACCGGCGCGCGCGACCGCCGCGCCTTCGTCCGTGGATGACTCGGCGCGCCAGGCCCGGCTCTTCAGCAACCTGCTCGACGATACCCAGCTCCTCATGCGGCAGGCGCAGCCGGCGCGTGGCGCGTACTGGAAAGCGGCGGACTTTTCCTCGGCCGAAGCCTTCGAGGCCTCGGCGGCGCCTTATCGCGAGGCGTTCTGGACGGAAATCATCGGTAAACTTCCTCCCGCCACCCTGCCGCCCAGCCCGCGGTCCCGGCCGATCTACGAGACAGCCGCCTTCACCGGCTGGGAGGTGAAACTCGATGTCTATCCGGATGTCTTCGCTTATGGCATCCTCCTCCTGCCGAAAGACCACACTCCGGGCGAAAAGCGGCCGGTGGTCGTCTGCCAGCACGGGTTGGAAGGCAGGCCAAGCGACGTGGCCGACCCGGCGCTCGACCACCCGGCGTATCACACATACGCCGCGCGCCTCGCCGACAAAGGCTACATCGTCTTCGCCCCGCAAAATCCGTACATCGGCCAGACCCGCTTCCGCCAGATCTGCCAGCGCGCCTGGCCGCTCGGCCTCTCGCTTTGGAGCGTGATCGTTCGCCAGCACGAAGTCATCATCGCATGGCTCAAAACACTCCCCGCCACGGACCCGGATCGCATCGCGTTTTACGGCCTGAGTTACGGCGGGAAAACAGCCATGCGCGTGCCGGCACTGCTGCCGGACTATTGCCTGAGCATCTGCTCAGCCGACTACAACGAGTGGATCTGGAAAAACGTCGATGCCGCCGCTCCCTACTCGTACCTCCACACCGTGGAATATGACATGGTCGAGTGGAACCTCGCGCCCACCTTCAACTACGCCGAGATGAGCTGGCTCATCTTTCCCCGCCCCTTCATGGTCGAACGCGGCCACGACGACGGCGTCAGTTGCGACGAATGGGTCGCCTACGAGTTCGCCCGCACACGACGCCATTACAGCAAACTCGGACTGGCGGGTCGCACCGAAATCGAATTCTTCAACGGCCCACACACTATCAATGCCCAAGGTACATTTCGCTTCCTCGACCAATGGCTGAGGAAATGAAAAGCGCCCACCAAGCCCCGAAGGTCCTTCCCGTCCTTCAGGTCCCCTGGGACGCGGCCGGGAAGGTTTCGTCAACTGGTGTTGATTTCCCGGAGAGTCACGGCAGCGCAGCATGATCTGGTTCCCGGGTAGGGCGGCGCGTCCCGCCCGCCGTATC
>CAZYHO010000461.1:0-4204 GCA_964647495.1 uncultured Akkermansia sp.
CATACTTGCCCACCAGAAAAATCACCCAATCCGCCATGAAAAATCCATCCCGCATCCTGACCGGAGCCGCTCTCTTCGCAGCGCTCCTGGCTCCCTCATTCGCGCAAACCGCTACCACCAAGCCGGTCGGCTACCGGACTGAAGTCGTCAAAGGCGGTGGGTTGTTTAACCTGCTCAGTGCCAACCTCGACAATCCCGTCGGGGCCGCCGGCACCATCGACACTATCGCCGCCAACTTGCTCACCGACAATGAGGCGAACTTCACCGCCGCTTTCACCGCCGGTGAACCCCTCACACTCAAAATCGTTGATGGCGCCAACGCCGGCCTGGTTCAGGACGTGACCGCATTCACGGCCACTACCCTCACCACTTTCGACAACATCAGCAGTCTGATCACCGCAGGCGTCAAGTACGAGGTTCGCAAAACGCCGACCGTCGGTTCCACCTTCGGCACAACCAATACCGCCGGTTTGGGCCAAGGCACCATCAACACCGCGGACATGATCTGGGTTCCCGATGGCGCAGGCGGGTACATCCGCATCTACTACTCGCAAGGCGGCCTCGCCGGAGTCGGCTGGCGCAGGGTTGGTGAAAACGTCGATGCCTCCGGACATCCGATCAGCATCACCGACGCCATCTTCATTGAACGCAAGGTGGCCGCTGACGTCTCCATTGTCTTTACTGGCCATGTCCAGACCACACCAACGAAGTCAACCGTCATCAGAGGCTTCAACCCCACCAGTCGTGTGATTCCGGTCGGGCTTACCCTCAACGACAGCCAGCTCCAGAACGAAATCGCCCAAGGCACAGCCAGCACCGCAGATGTCATCTGGAATCCCGATGGCGCCGGTGGCTACACACGCTACTACTACAGCACTGGCGGTCTCGCAGGGACCGGCTGGCGCATCGAAGGCTCCCCGGCAGATCAGGGCACTGTCGCTCTGGCATCCGGCTTCCTCGTCGAACGCAAAGCCGAACAAAGCGTGAACATCACCTTGCGCGTTCCCAGCGGCCTGGACATCTAAAAAAAATGATTTTTGTCCTTGCGCACACTGATCTGATCCTCTAGTTCTGCACTACCAACTCTGTCAACACACTATGAATAATGCCACCATTGTCGCGGTTCTCGGTCTGCTTGGCGCCAGCCTCGCCCAGGCCGCCAACGTCTCGCACTTCAACTTCAATGAAGATACAGGCGCGCAGCGCCCTCTCTCCAGCAGCACTGGCGCTCCGATCCTGTCGGGTGGCGTGATACAGTTGGGGACATTCAGATCAGCCGATCCCACCTCGCTCATCAACGCCTTCAACGGCAGCCCCAGCGAGGGCACGAAACAGGCCATTCTGAATGACTTCATCAACTTCGGCGCCACCAGTTCAGTCGGGACTTCATATGAAGGCCTTTACGGCGGGGAGAAATCCGTTCCTATTCTTGCGGGTTCGGAGTTCATTGACAAAACGATCTATACGCTCATCGGCAACGGATCGACACTGGCGGCGTCCAACCAAATCGCCCTTGTCCGCGACGACGAAACATTCGCCGCTGACAATCCGGTTGCCCCGGCTCGCCTTGCCGATATCTCGGCAGCATCCTCTGCCATCCTGATCGGGAATCCTAATGGTCCGGGATTCACCACTCTGCTTGGTCCGGCCACTTCCTCCCTCTCTCTGGCCGCTGTTCCGGAACCGATGTCAGCCATGCTTCTGCTGAGTGGCCTCGGTTTGATGGTGCGTCGCCGTCGCGCCTGACAGTTTTCGCTTTCGCAAAGGCCACCCACTTGAAGTGGGTGGCCTTTTTATGTCTTCCATGATGACGAAGTGGCTTGCGATTCTCTTTCTATGTGCCTCGGGGTATTCTCTGGGGGTTGTGGCTCGTGCGAACGGTGATCAGCCGCCGACAGTCTCCGCCCCTGCACCGGCACTCAGGCACACCACGCAGCTCAAGTTCATCGATGGGTCGTACACCAGCGTCTTCGGACTCGTTCCAAAAAAGTGTCAGTTGTCTTCAGATGACAAAAGAGTGATCGTGGAACGCGCGGGAAGTGATTCTTCTTCGTTCACTCTCGAGATGCTGTCCTCCGATGTCTGGAGGATACTGTCTGTGCCGGATGAGAATCCGACTGTTTCGACCACTCCCAAGCCACTGACCGGAAAGACCATTCGGGTTGTGAAGAAAGGCGACAAGTGGGCGCCTGAGATCCTGGCGACCGCGGAGCCCACTGAGGAAGAAGAGCGCGAGGCGGAGCGGCTGGTTGTGCGCTTTAGTCCCGGCTCCTCCCCGTTCAGGGAGCTTGTGTGGAATACGGAAGGAGTATCGTCGCTGGACCTTGCCGTCCTTCTGCGTTTTCTCGGCTACACCCATGCCAAAGATGTCCATGGTTCGGCCACCCTTTCGCGGGTCCAGGACGAATCGCCGGAAAAGCCATCCTTGAGGATTGAAGCGGCCTTCGAGTCTGGTGAGGGCATTGATCGCATCCTGGTGGAACTCAATGGCAAAGGTTCGGTTCTTCTTTCCGGGGTTTCTCCTCATTACCGGAAAGTTCAACTGGACGGTGATCTCTCCATTCACGGCCACCGTGTGTTGCCGGACGGACGCAAGGTTCCTTACAGCCTGATCACTTCGTTTTCTTACGAGACTTCGGTCTCGCCAGAACCGGCGCCTTGATTTCCTTCCTCTCGCAGCCGCAACTGCCCGCAAGCGGCGTCGATGTCGTGGCCCTTTTCGCGGCGGAGGGTGGCGGTGACGCGCTGTTGGTGGAGGAGCGCGATGAAGGCGTCCTGGACCGGCTCGGAGGGGCGATTCCACGGGAGGCCGGTGACGGTGTTGTAGGGGATCAGATTGACTTTGGCCCGGAGGGGGCGGGCGAGGCGAGCCAGGTGGGCGGCGTCTTGCAGGGAGTCGTTCACGCCCTCGATGAGGATGTATTCGAGCGTGATGATCTGGCGTTTTGCGGCGACGTAGTCCTCCAGCGCGGGGAGGAGCTGGTTGAGCGGGTACTTTTGATTGATCGGCATGATGCGGTCGCGCACGGCGTCGGTGGCGCCATGGAGCGAAACGGCGAGGCGAACCGGAAGTTTCTCCTGGGCGAGCCGGCGGATCTGCGGCACCAGACCACTGGTGGAGAGCGTGATGTGGCGGGCGCCGATGCCGACACCCCAGGAGGCGTTGAGGATCGTGAGCGCGGTGAGAACGTGGCGGTAATTTGCGAGCGGTTCGCCCATGCCCATGAAAACCAGGTTGTCCATGCGCTCACCCGTCAATGCCTCCGCCCGCACCACCTGCTCGACGATTTCGTGAGCCTCCAGGTTGCGCGCCAATCCGTTCAGGCCGCTGGCGCAAAACCGGCAGGCCATCGCGCAGCCGACCTGCGTTGAAACGCACAGCGTATGGCGGTCGGCCGGGTCACCGTAGAGCGCCGGATTCGCCGGAATGACGACGGATTCGATGAATCGCCCGTCGCCCAGGCGAAAAAGGAACTTTCGGGTCGTGTCGCGGGCTCCCTGTTCACGAGCGACTCCGAGTGTTCGCAGATCGAATGCCGCGCCCAGCCGGGTCCGGAGAGGGGAGGGCAGATTGGTAGCCTGGTTCCAGTCGGTGATCCGCTTCCGGTAAATCCATTCGAAAACCTGGGACGCGCGAAAGGACGGTTCGTCCCACTCCGCCATCCGCGCCACCAGCGCCTCCTTCGTCAGGCCCAGAATGCCCGCGCACGCTTCCCCGCCGCCGGACAGCCGTCCGGCGGAATCGACCAGAGAGACTGGTGTGGGGGACGAGGTCATGCCTTTGAGTATAGCACAGCTCCCCGCCACCGCGCACGGCACGTTCACATTTGCCAGCAGTGGGGACAGACCCCTTGCGCACGAATCATGCGCCTCCTTCTTGAGCGCCTCTGGAGAATCGGGAACCGGTCTATCCCCTGCACGCTCCAACCACGGGCGTGCCCGGAGGTACCCGGGTCTGAGGCCAAAGGGGTATGCCGATTCTCGGAGAATCGCCCGCGCCGGAAGCGCGAATGCTGTGTGCGGAATGACTCGTGCGCGAGCGTTCCGTTTCCTGCACCCCGGACAGTTCCCTTTTCCGCCCGACCAGGTTCGCCCACTGGCATTTGTCCTCGCGCCGTACACCTCTGAATCGTGAACCGTGAACCGTGAACCGTCCCCGCCACATGCGCCAGTTCCCCCTTGATGGCCTGCCCCTGCGACTTCA
>CAZYHO010000462.1:0-4193 GCA_964647495.1 uncultured Akkermansia sp.
GCCATGCCGATACGCACGAGCCGCAGTGGTCTGCGGCGCTCCTGGTTGCGGCGCTTCGCGGGAAAACACGACCCTTCAAAGCTTGCTAATGATCGGGCCGGTTGCTCCCGGGATGGCAAAGGATTTGCGTGAGCGGCGTTCGCGTGTCGAATGTGGGCATGCTTGCAGAGATCGAGACGCTGCTGATCGTGCAGGACCGGGATACCCGGCTGCGCCGGTTGAAGGATGATCTGCGGCGGCTTCCGGAAGAGGCGGCACGCGCCAAGAGCCGTCTGGCCGGGGAAGAGGCCGCGCTGCTGGCGGCGAAGACCGCGGCGGCGGACAACGAGGTCGCCATCCGCAAGCTGCAGCTCGAGATCGAGACGAGGCGGACGACGATCGGACGGTTGAAGACGCAGCAGTTCGAGACCCGCAAGAACGAGGAGTATGCGGCGCTGGGGCACGAGATCGACCGGTACGCGGCGGACATCACGAAGCTGGAGGATCAGGAACTCGCGCTGATGGAGAAGGGCGAGTCGCTCAAGGAGACGGTGTCCCGGACGGCCACCGCGCTGGCGGCGACACGCGAGAAGGTGCAGTCCGATCTCAACCAGATGAAAGAGCGGCATCTGAACCTGACCGCGCAGGCCAGGGAGGTCGAAGCCGGCCGCGGGGCGCTCGCCGGGAAGGTGGAAAGTTCGCTGCTCAACCGGTACGAGAGGATCTTCGACAAGAAGGCGCCGGCCGTGGTGCCGCTGGGGCACGGGATTTGCGGCGGCTGCCACATGCGCGTCACGCCGACCACGCTGACACAGGTCAAGGGCGAAAAAGGACTGGCCTACTGCGAAAACTGCGGGCGCATTCTCTACCAGACACCCGAATGAAGCCGAAGCCCGAGCCGGATCCCGCCGCACCGCTTCGCCTGGGCCGGACGCGTTTCTCCTCGATGCTCACCGTGCGGCCGGACGACATCGACATGAACCGCCATGTGCACGCCAGCCGCTACCAGGACTACCTGCTGGCCGCACGGTACGAGCAGATGGCGCGCGACTACGACATGAGCATGGAGGATTTCATCGCCCAGGGATACGGGTGGTACGTCCACACGCTTCACCTCGAATACAAGCGCCCTCTGAAACTCGGGGACACATTTCGCGTGACCACCTGGGTGGACGAAGTCTTCGGCGACTCGGTGACGGTGCGGTTCGAAATGCGGCGCAGCGACCCCGGCAAACTGTGCTGCGACGGGTGGGCGCGCTACACGCTCGTCCAGATCGAAAACGGCCGGGCCATCCGCATCCCGGACTGGATCATCGCGAAATACGCCATTTGAGGCCAGGAAAGACGATGGGAGGCCGGGTGGGGAGGTGGGACGAGAGCGGCGTGCACGCCACTCGCCAGGGCGGCGCCGGCGCCGGCTTCAGGGGACGACTTCGACCGGCGTGCCGAGGGGCGCGGCGTCGAAAAAGTGCTTGGCCATCCACTCGGGCATGCGGACGCAGCCATGGCTGGCGGGGTAGCCGGGCAGATAACCGGCGTGCATGCCGATGGCCGGGTAAAACTGGTTGTACCAGGTCATCTTCGAGTGGTCGAAGTATCCGCCTGGCGGGATGCGGTCCTTGCGGATGTCCGCGTCCTTGTTGATCGCGTTGCCGTGGGCATCGTAGATCCAGCCGTAGACGCTGGACTTGTGAGTGGCGTTCTTGAAGAAAATCTTGAACTTCCCGATGGGCGTGGGGTGACCGTCGGTGCCTGTGGAAATAAGCGACTGACCGACAAGGTGATCACCGCGGAAGAAGTAGGCCTTTTGCTCGCTGATATCCAGCTTGATGCGCGGCGGGCCGCCGGTTCCGTCGTCGTCCCAGAAGGAAAACGTGTCCTCCACGGCGAGTTGGGCGGGGCGGTGCGGGGCGTTGCGGGAGGAGGCGCCAAAGCCGTCGAAATAATCGGTTTGACCGACGATGCGGCCACCCGGGCCGGCAACAGACGAGCAGCCGGTAACGAATCCGAGAGCCAGAACGGCTGTCACGATGGCGAGCGCGGATCTCAACGCGGGCAGGGAGTAGTCAACAGGCATGAGGCGGAAGTGAGGCGGAAGCGGATCGACATTCGAGAGATGTTCATAATGCCCGGAGGGATTCGCAGCCGCAACCGATTTTTCCCGTTGCGGGAGCGCCGGGCGTTTCCATGGTGCTCGCTTTTGTTTTCAGGGCCTATGCCGACGTACGAATACGCGTGTTCAAAGTGCGAGAAGACTTTCGAGGTCTTCCAGTCGATGAAAGACAAACCGTTGACGAAATGCCCCGACAAGGCGTGCCGCGGCCGCGTGAAGCGGCTGCTCGGTACCGGCGCCGGCCTCATTTTCAAGGGATCCGGCTTCTACACCACCGATTACCGCAGCGCGGGGTACAAGTCCGCCGCCAAGTCCGACTCGGCCGCGGCAAGTGGAGCGGGCGGGGCTGAGGGAGGCGGTGGGGCTGGTGGGTCAGACAAATCGGACAAGTCCGACAAATCCGACAAGTCCGACAAGTCGAAAGGCGCGAAGCCCAGGAAGGCGGCTTCGTGACGGCGGCGCGAGGGTCAGGCGAGCTTGAGGTCGCCGCGGTAGTGGCCTTTGAGCCAGTCCGGGTTGCCGGAGCCCTCGGCGAAGGTGTTTGTCTGCGGGTTCCATTTCATGCTGGCCTGGTGGGTGTAGCTGAGGTCCATGAGGCAGCAGATGATCGAGGTGCGGCCGCCGATGATTTCGTGGGTGCACGGTTTTTTGCGTGACTCGACGCTGGTGAGGAAATCGCGGAGGTGGTCGCCCCGCGGGGTGGCGTAGAGCCGGACGCGGGCGTCGCCGAGGAATTCTTTTTCGGCGCGGGCGACGGCGCCTTCGGTCGAGACGCGTTCGCCCGGTTTGATGAACGGCCCGTCCTTGAGGATGAGTTCGAATTTCCCGCGGTTGACTTTGACCTGGCCGGCGTCCCCGTGGAAGTGCACGCCGAAGCCGCGGTTGAGGTGTTTGACGGTGATGCCGCTGGCGTACTTGAGGACGGCGCCCTCGGTGGCTCCGGGCTTGGCGGCGGCGATGATTTCGACCGGGCCGCTCTCGTCCATGTCGAGCCCCCACTGGGCGATGTCGAGGTGGTGGGCGCCCCAATCGCCGACGTAACCGGCGGCATATTCGGTGTAGTGGCGCCAGTTCGGAAAGTGGTCGTGATTGCCGCGCGGCGAGAGGACGGAATTGTACGGGCGGAGCGGCGCCGGTCCGAGCCAGGCCTCCCAATCGAGGCCGGGTTCGAGCGCTTCCTCCGGCAGGTCGCACGGTTTGCTCGGTTCTCCGAACTGGCAATCGACGTGCGAGATTTTTCCGATGACGCCGTTGCGGACGAGTTCGCAGGCGACGCGGAATTCTTTCGACGACCGTTGCATCGAGCCGGTTTGCACGATGCGTTCGTGTTTTTTGGCGCCGTCGATGATGGCGACGGCTTCCTCGACGGTATGGGTGAGCGGTTTTTCGCAGTACACGTCCTTGCCGGCGGCGAGGGCGGCGGTCGTGATGAGCCCGTGCCAGTGGTCGGGAGTGGCGATGCAGACGGCATCGATGTCGGAACGCGCGATCAGCTCGCGCCAGTCGCCGTAAGCCGCGGTGTCGGCGGACTCGCCTTTTTCCTTGTAGAGGGCGTCGGCCCGCTCCTTGGCCGCCTTGCGGCGCGTCGTGTCCACGTCGCAGACCGCGAGGACGCGGGCTTGCTCATCGCGGCTGAGGAAGGCGGGCATGAGGTAGCCGTTTTGCTTGCCCATGCCGATGAACCCCATGGTGATTTTTTTGCTCGGGGCGTCGGCGCCGCGCAGGCCGGACCGCAGGATGAGCGGAGCGGCGGAGGCGAGAGCGGTGGATTTGAGGAAGGACCGGCGGGTGGCGAGTGAGCGGGTCTGGGTCATGGTGTCGGATAGGGGTTGTGCGGCCGATGGGGGATACGCGGCAAAGCAAACCCCATCGCGGGAAGTCTGCATCCGGAAAGTGAGGGGCGCCCCACCCACACCACCCACACGCCCGCTTCCATGCGGTTCTTGCGAATGCCCGCTCAAAACTCAGACATGAAAGCGAAGCTCCGGGGTGGGACGCGAGCCTCCGGGCGCGTCAGCGGCTGCCGCATGCACGGGATGGCCCGGGTTCCGATTCTCCCGAGGCGTCCGTGCAGAGTTGTTCGCACCAGGCATTCGCGCTT
>CAZYHO010000463.1:0-2052 GCA_964647495.1 uncultured Akkermansia sp.
TATGAAACTGCAATCACCCCGCGGACGCGCCACCGGACGGCGCCCTGGCTCACAGGAGAAAGGCGTGGCGCTGATCACCGTACTGGCGATCGTCCTGCTGATGACAGTGCTGGTCACATCGTTTTTCACGATGTCGCGCAACGAACTGACCACGGCGATCAAGGATGCGGAAAACCTCAAGGCGCGGGCGCTGGCGGACGCGGCGGTCAACATGGCGATCGCGCAAATCCGTGAGGCGACCACCCAGCTCAACACCGACGGCGGCTACCTGGCGTGGTCGAGCCAGCCCGGGGGCATCCGGGTGTACCGCAACGACGGCGCGCTGCGCAGCATCGTGAAGCTGTACTCGGCGCGGATCATGCAGGCGGAATCGATGGCGCAGATGCAGTCGCAGGATTTGCGCACCGACTGGGACACCCTGCCCGACCAGTGGATCGACATGAACCCCCCCTCGATCACGCCCAATCCCGCCGAGCCGAACAACCTGGACCAGGCGCTGCTCGTGTTCCCGATCGCCGATCCGCGCGCGATGCGCGCGAACAAACGGGATTCGGTCGAAGGCTTCGAATATGACCGGCGCGGGGTCAACGGTATCGTCACTCCCAGCGGCGGCAAAGCCAACGCGCAGCGGCTCCCGATGCCGGTGCGCTGGATCTATATTCTGGCCGACGGAACGGCCGGCGTGCTCAACAACGGGGGCGAATTCGACTCGTCCGAGGGCGGCGTCACCCCGTCGCGCGAAAACCCGATCGTCGGGCGCGTCGGGTTCTGGACCGACGACGAGACGAGCAAAATCAATATCAACACCGCCTCCGAAGGCGTCCACTGGGACACGCCGCGCGTCAGCACCGAAGAAGACCGCTGGCTGGGCGCCAGTCAGCCGATGAACGGCGAATACCAGCGTTACCCGGGCCACCCGGCCATGGTCTGCCTCAGTTCGGTGCTCTTCCCCAACAAACGGTTCGTCGCCGCCAACTCCAAGTCCCCGCTGCCACCCAAGGGCGGCGGAATCAACATGGAGGACATGGACGAGGAGGAAGTCCAGTCGATCTGGCGCATGTCGCCCTACATCTTCGGGGAAAAAGACAATACGACCGCCGTCTCCAGCTCGTTTGGCGGTCGCCAGCGGCCGGCGGGCCTGGCCCAGAACCTCCCGAAAAACCCGACCCAGTTGCGCGGGCTCAAGGGCGCACCCAATCCCAAACACCTTTACAACTCGTACGACGATTACGTCATCGCCGCCACCTCCGACTCGAAACTCACCGGCCGCCCCGCCGATGTCGAGGTGCGCGAACGCATCCCGGTCGCCAGTTCCTCCGACGTGAAACTGGCGGTCGACCGCATCCAGCAGGGCCGCTTCTTCCTCACCCCGCGCAGCGCCGCCCCCGAAATCACCATCGGCGGCACACCCCGCATCTCCCTCTGGCCGCTCGCGGGGACAAACGGAAGCTGGCGCGGCGTGGACCAGGAATTGCTGAACGACCGGCCGCAGCTCTCCGCGAATTCCCCGTACAGCGTTTACGATGTGCTCATCGGGTTCAACACCCACCTGCGCATCGGCCGGCAAATCCGTCCCTACTACTTCCAGCGGCAGGACGTCGGCAGCCGCCACAACGAATTCTACGAGAACTTCGGCGGCCGCAATCAGGTCATCTGGCGCTACCTCTCGAACATGATGGTCGAACCGATCCCCGGTTTCACCGTGCCCGTCGACAACAACCTCGGCACCTTCCGCAGTTTCGGCAACAAGTACGGCGGCGGCCTGCTCGATGACATCAACTCCATCGCCTCCCTCATGATCGACTATATCCGCAACACCAACCTCACCGATGGCAACGTCAGTTCACAGTACTGGTATGCCGGTTCGAACGCCTGGGGCCAAGTGACGCCCATCTGCATGTGCGGCGGCGTCAGCGCACACACCGCCACATGGTCGTTCTCCACACGCCCGCTGCCCAAAGGCGTCGGCCGATTCCTCACCATCACAGAGGTCGCCCTCGCCATCGGCCTGCGCAACAAGATCGCCGCCGGCGCCACCATACCGAACCGCAC
>CAZYHO010000463.1:2152-4190 GCA_964647495.1 uncultured Akkermansia sp.
TCGGCTGGGGCGGCACACTGGGCACACGCTTCACCTCGCGCCTCATCGCCTTCAAACCGCTCCTCTTCTCCATGCCCCCGGGCGAACCGGTGCCAACGTTCACCTTCTCCGGAACCGACAACAGACAGGCCAATACCCACGTCCGCATCATTGTTTCCGACAGCACCAACATCAATCCGGTCGGCGTGGCGCCCGAAGTCTACAACCTCATCCAGTTCTTCCCGCTCGCGTTCCCGGAAATCCCGCGCAGTTCGTTCTTCCTCCCGTTCAACGACCCCAATCCCATCGCGTTCACCCTGCCCGCCCCGGGCGGCGGACCGGGCGCCGGCAAAACAACACGCATCCAGCGCGCCCGCGCCCGCGGCGGCCAGCTCTACGGCGAGAACGGCCTCATCCACCCGCAGTGGGACATCGTCCAGTCGCTGGTGCCCAATCACGGGGACTTCCGGCTCCTCGCCGCCAAACGCGCCGTCATGCAAGGCCAGGGCCGCGACGGCGAAAACAACAACGCCCGCGAATACCCGACGTTCGTCGCTCATCCCAATTACGGCGTCACCAGGCTCGCGCACTCGCTCACCGAGCCCCAGCCCGCCCTCAACGCCTCCATCCGCGAACTCTCCCCCTACACCAACCCGCGCCTCGCCAGCAGCGATAACGGCTATTTCGACGCCAGCGAGCCGCGCACCGGCGGATCCCGCAAAGAAAACATGGACCTCCAGCCGGCCTACCTGCCCGACTTCCCCATCAAACCATGGGGAAGCAGTATGCCGGTCAGGCTCGTGCACCCGCTCAACACATCCAACCTCGGACGCGGCGCCATCTCGGGCGGCTCCACAGCCATCAAGTCCATGGCCGAAGTCTTCAACAGCACACGCTATGACATGATCTCGGACAACCGGTTCGCCCGCGGTCCGGGCCGCCCGGACAAAACCGGCGACTTCAACACCGGCGTCGGCCCCGCCATGGACGGCCCGTATATCAACCGCGGTGACGACGGAGACGTGCATGCCGCCGCCAGCAGCAACGGATGGCCCTACTTCCAGGCACTGGACGGCCTCTCCCGCGGCGCCGGCGAGCCGCGCGTCAATGCCGCCATGTTTTCCCCGAATCGCGTCGTCGCCTCCTCGGGCGTCTTCGGCTCGCTGCCAAGCGGCGTCCAGGTCAATGTCCCCTGGCAAACCCTCCTCTTCCGCCCCGATCTGGAGCTGATCCGCCCGGGCGGCCGCATCGACCTCCAGGAACAGCACTACGGCTCGCGCTTCCCGCGCGACCACCTGTTCATGGACCTTTTCTGGATGCCGGTCGTCCAGCCCTACGCCATCAGCGAACCATTCGAGACCAAGGGCAAAATCAACATGAACTACCAGATCGTCCCCTTCACCTACATGAAACGGGCCACCGCTCTGCACGCCCTCCTCAAATCCGAGAAAATCCTCGCCATCCCGGATGACCGCACCGACGACTACAAACTCGCCGAAACCCAGGGCGGCGCCAACGGCCAGTACCGCATGGCCGACACCAACCGCCCCGCCCTCTTCAGGCATTTCATCGACGCCGAGCAGACACTCCGCCAGTGGGAAGACCGCTTCGACGGCACCTACCCGCGCGGCATTCCGGGCCGCTGGAGACCCGGCGCCTTTATCTCGCCCACCGAAATCTGCGACCAATGGCTCGTCCCTCAAGGATACGCCCTCGAAGACATGTACGGCTTCTGGACCGCTCACCGCCAGACAGGCGACAACGTCAAGGAACGCCCCTACACCAACCTCTACCCTCGCCTCACCACACGCTCCAATTCCTACCGCGTCCACGTCGTCGCCCAGGCCCTCCGCAAAAACCTCCGCAGCGATCAAAACACCTTCGACCAGTCTCTCGGCGACCAGGTCATGGCAGAATACCGCGGCTCCTACCTCATCGAACGCTCCATCGACCCCACCGATCCGGATATCCCGGATTTCGCCACCATCCTCCGCGACAACCCGGGCGCCGATTACACCCCCCTCGACAGCTACTACTACTACCGCATCAGCCAGGTCAA
>CAZYHO010000464.1:0-1574 GCA_964647495.1 uncultured Akkermansia sp.
CGCCGCCGCATGGCATGACCGCGCTTGACGCGCCCTCGGGAGGCGGGCTAACTCGGGGCCGTGGACGCTTTCAATCGCGACGACCGATTTCCCAGCGAATTCCAGCGCAAGGTGCTGTGGGGAGCAGTCACCGGCCTGTCCATCGTGCTCATCGGTGCGGTGGCGGTTTTCATGATCTGGCTGATCATGCGCGTGCTGGTGTTCATGCAGCCGGTGCTCGTGCCACTCGCGGTGGCCGGAATCATCGCCTACCTGCTCGAGCCGCTCATCCGCAAGCTGACCGACCGCGGCGCGCCGCGCATGCGCGCCATGCTCATCGTCTTCACCACCTTCCATCTCGCCATCCTGCTTCTCGCCACAATGGTCGTGGTTCCTGCGGTGCGGCAGTCGACGCGCTGGTTCGAAGACAGGGAAGTGGCCGACCTTTTCGAGAACGTCCGGAGCGTCGCCGATCGCGCTTTTGGATCGATCGACAGTTTTTGGGAAAGATTCAGCCTGAGTCAGAAACCCGCGGCTGCGGCTGCGGCTGCGGGCGCGGCCGCGGGCGAGGGAGCGGATGCGGATGCCGCCGCCGATGATATTCCACCGACGGAAGATCCGGTGTCGCCGGTCGCGCCGCTCCCTCAGGGGACCGATGCTCCGCCGCCGGGTGCCACTCCGCCGCCGTCCGCCGTGGCCCAGGAGGGGGGCGGGGGGCTGGAGCCGCCGGTTTCGCGCGGGTTCAGTTCGCGCGAGTGGCTGCGTAACAACACCGAGATGCTGGTCAAGAAGGTCGGCACTTTCGCCGCCAGTGGCTTTACCGGCTTTCTCGGGCTCGCCGGTTACATCGTAGGGTTCTTCCTCGTGCCGTTGTACCTGTATTATTTCCTCAAGGAGAGCGACTCCATCAAACGAACCTGGAGCGACTATCTGCCGCTCACCGAATCGCGGTTCAAGAACGAGGTCGTGGGCACGCTGACCGAGATCAACGGCTACCTCATCGCGTTTTTCCGCGGCCAGATGCTCGTCAGCGTGATCGACGGGTTGCTCGTCGGGTTGTGCCTCAAGCTCATCGGGTTGCCGGGCGGACTGCTCATCGGGATATTCGTCGCCCTGCTCGGCCTGCTGCCGTACGTCGGCAGTCTGGTTTGCTGGATACCGGCCGTTCTCATTGCCATCAGCCATTTCGGGCAAACCGCCCCCGGATCCGGTGGTGTGCCCGGCGCCGATATCCTCGATCCCGCGACAGGCCAGGCCGTGCGCCATTACGTGAATACATGGAGCCTGTTCCCGGACCAGATCTGGATCTACCCGATCATCGTCACCGCCATCTTTGTGGTCGTCCAGCAGGTGAACAGTTTCGTGACGCAGCCGAAGATCATCGGGGATTCGGTCGGCCTGCACCCGCTCACGGTGATCTTTTCCGTTCTTTTCTGGTCGCTGCTCATCGGCGGTTTCCTCGGCGTGCTGCTCGCCGTGCCGTTGACCGCTTCCCTCAAAGTCCTTTTTCGCCGCTACGTCTGGGAAAAACGCCTCCAGGCCGCCACCGCCGCATCAGCGGCACAATCACAAATCGCCGCCGCCGCCGGGCCCGA
>CAZYHO010000464.1:1674-4185 GCA_964647495.1 uncultured Akkermansia sp.
TATGAATACACCGTTGAGCTGGATGAAAGCGCTCAACGCACTGGATTTGAAAAATGGGTACCTGCTTTATTCTTCCCTCGTGAGGTGGTATCTCGTCCCTTTGAGCGCACCGGTTTTGCGGAGCGCCCTGATGGTGACCAGTTCCTGGAGATCGCGCGTGGCGGTGGCCCGGGAGGTTCCGGTGAGGCGGAGGTAGTTTTCCGCACTGAGTCCGCCTTTGAAGCCCTCAGGTTCCTCCCGGAACAGGCGCGCGAGCACTTTTTCCTGCCGGGGATTGAGCCGTCCGCGGTATTTTTCGAAGAACCTGGCCTTGGCGATGGAGAGGTCCACGGTCTGCTGGCTGAGGCGCTGGGCCTCCAGGACTGTCTCGGCAAAGGACACGAGCCATGTGGTGATTTCGTTGTGCCGGCTGGCCCGTTCCAGTGCGGCATAATAGGCCCTTTGTCCGGCCTTGATGGCCCTGGACAGGGCGATGAGCGTGGGTTGGCCCAGGGATTGCGACAGGGCTTTTTCGGCAAGGGCGCGTCCGATGCGGCCATTGCCATCTTCGTAGGGGTGGATGGATTCGAAATACAGGTGGGCGATGCCCGCGCGGGTCAGTGCCGGCAGCGGTGCCGGCCCTTGAGGAGCAGACCGGTTGAACCACGCGATAAACCGCTCCATCTCCACCGGAATGGCGCGGGAAGGCGGAGCCTCGAAGTGAACGCGCGGTTCGTCAATGCGACCGGAAACAATCCGCATCGGTCCGGCGTGGATGCGGTAACCGCCGATGGTTTGCAGGTCGCGGCGTCCGTTCATCAGCATGGCGTGCCAGCGGTGCAGTGATTCGTCGGAGAGCGCAGCATCGAAGCTCCGGTAAAGGCTGGTCGTCATTTCCGCGAGCCCCTGCTCCGCGGGGGGAATTTTCCGGTTGTCCGTCTCAAGCCCGAACTGCCGGCGGAGAGACGATTGCAGGCTGTCACGCTCAAGCTGTTCTCCTTCGATTGCAGCCGTGTCCAGCGCCTCCGCGCCAAGGACATGGACGGTCAGCGTGGTTTTTTCCTCCTCACCAATGTGCCTGAACGTGCCAATGAGAATACCCGAGGCGCGGAGAAATCCGGCCTCCAACGGGTCCAGCGCCGCCCGGTCCCATGAGAAATGAGGCCAGTCGTCCTGCTGCCAATTCCATGGCTTCTGGTCCGGCATGAGGGGGAAAGGGTGGATTTATGCCTCAGAAAATGGCGCAACGTGAGTCATAAGTCCAGGGATTATGGCTCATTCAACGGGACCGCAACGGGTCATTCACCCAGCGTGATGGGCAGGAGGCGTTCGCGATCTTCTTCGGTGAGGCGCGGGGATTGCTGAATCCAGTCGCGGGCGGCGTTCGGGTCCATCCTGGTCCAGAAGCGCAGGCTGTCGCGGAGTCCGTCGCGACGAAGGTCGTCGGAGCCGATGACGGCGGCCCATTCCGCGGCGGCTTCGGGATCGCCGCGGACGACATGTTCGGTGAACCCGGCAATGGCGGCGTCGCGGGTCGCACCTTCGGGCAAGCGGGTCAGCCAGTCGCTGGTGGCATCGGGATCGGCCATGGTCCAGATGTCCGCAGTTTTGCGGGCCGCGGCGGCGCGCTCCGGACTTTCGGGCAGGTGTTCGAGTCGGGAGGCGACGACGGGGGCCTGATCCGGCGGGATTTTCCAGGCCAGGCCCGCGTACAGGGCGCCGGCCTGCTCCGGAGCGGCGTCGGCGGCGAGCGACAGAGCGGCTGCGAAATCCTTTTCCGCCAGGCTGCTGGAAACATGGCGCAAGGCCTGCGCTCCGATCTCCGCCGGCAGCTCCCGCGCCCAGGCGGTCGCCTGGGCCAGGTCGGTCTTTGCCCACTCGACGACGATCCGTCCCGCGATGCCTTCCCTGTCTTTCACGTCCTTATGAAACGCGGCCTCACGAGCCGCGGCGGCCGCATTGCCCAAGGCGGAGGACGGCGCCGGCGGCCCTGAAACCATCGGGGCTGCGCGATCGTCCGCGACCGTCCGGGACATCGCCAGCCACCACCCCGCGGCGCCGCCGGCCGCCAATCCCACCGCCAGGCAAAGGACCATCCATGGCCAGGCTTCGCGCGGTGGCGTTGGGTTTTCTCTCATGAGGAAGAATGACACCAGTGCCCAATATGGCCACTGCCAGGAATCTGGTACTGTTGCTGGAAGCGAAGCTTCGGGGGTGGGGCGATTCAACGGTGGGTGCCCCGATCATTAGCAAATAGGGAGGAACACGAACAAGAGATGAAAAAGGACACGGATACTTTTCATCCTGCGGGTTCAATTTTGAGCGTGTTGATTTGCCGCAGAACTGGCGGGCGGAAGGTGGTCGGCGCAGCCTGGACCGGAGCGCCGCAGTCGAAGCGCCCGCAGGCGCCTGCGGCCCGTCGCCCCCGCCGCGGAGCCGATCAAGAACACACTGTCCCAACCCTTCAGGCGCGACAAAAAAAGCCTTGCCGCTATGCCGATACGCACGAGCCGCAGTGGTCTGCGGCGCTCC
>CAZYHO010000465.1:0-4161 GCA_964647495.1 uncultured Akkermansia sp.
CTCTGCTCAATCCCCCAACCGCTTCCGCCAGCGCTTGATCTCGGCCGCCAGATGCGCCGGGGACGGCGCGCCGACGGCACGGCGCGCAGCGAGCGCCCGCTCGAGCTTCAGCACCGCGAAAACATCCCGCTCGAACAGCTTCGAAAACCGCCGGAATTCCTCCAGCTCCAGGCCGGCAAACCCGCGCCGCTGCTCCAGCGAGTAAGCGGTCAGTTTCCCGATGACATCGTGGGCGTGGCGGAACGGCAGGCCCTTCATGACCAGGTAATCGGCCAGGTCGGTGGCCAGCAGAAAGGGATCGCCCGCGGCCGCGCGGCAGGCGGCTGCATTCACCTGCATGGCCGCGATCATCTCGGCATTCACCGCGAGGGCCAGCTTGATCGTGTCCACGGAATCGAAGAGCCGCTCCTTGTCCTCCTGGAGATCGCGGTTGTACGTCATGGGCAGCCCCTTGAGCGTCGTCAGCAGGCCGACCAGATTGCCGATGAGGCGGCCGGATTTCCCGCGAGTCAGCTCGGCGACGTCCGGGTTCTTCTTCTGCGGCATCAGGCTGCTGCCTGTGGTGTGGGCGTCATCGAGCGTGACGAACGCGAATTCCGCGCTGGCCCACAGGATGATGTCCTCGGCCAGCCGCGAGAGATGCACGCCACACAGCGCCAGCCCGAAGAGGATTTCCGCCATGAAATCGCGGTCGCTCACCGCATCCATGCTGTTGCGCGTCACCGCGTCGAACCCGAGCCGCGCGGCCATGAATTTCCGGTCCAGCACGATGGTCGAGCCGGCCAGCGCGCCGCTCCCGAGCGGGAGCACGTTGAGCCGCGCCACCGCATCCTCGAGCCGCCCGGCGTCGCGCGCGAACATCTCGACGTACGCGAGCAAATGATGCCCGAAAAGCACAGGCTGCCCGCGCTGCAGATGAGTGTATCCCGGCAGGATCACCGAGGCATGCCGCTCCGCCGACGCCACCAGAGCGCTCTGCAAACCGCGGACCAGCGCGAGGATGGCCGCCGCTTCGTCCCGGCAGTACAGCCGCGCGTCGGTGGCCACCTGGTCGTTGCGGCTGCGCGCGGTGTGGAGTTTCGCCCCCGCCGGACCGATGCGTTCGGTCAAGGCGGACTCGATGTTCATGTGAACGTCCTCCAGGCCGCTCTTCCACTCGAACTGTCCTTCGCGAATGTCCTTCTCGATGCTCCGCAGCCCCGCCTTGATCCGGCGGCATTCCGCCGCGCTCAGGATGCCGGCGCGTTCCAGCGCCTCCGCGTGAGCCGTCGATCCGCGGATGTCCTGCTCATACAGACGCCAGTCGAACGACACCGACTCGCCATACTGCTTCACCAAATCGCTCGTCTCCTTCTGAAATCTTCCCTTCCACATGCGCGTGCCTCTAGTGCATGATTCCTCTCCGGGCAAGCCGCCCTTCCACCCCCATCTCCCTTCCCTCATCCCCCTTTCCCCTTCCCTCGAACCCCCACCCCGCTCCCCGTCCCCGGACCCTCTCGGAAACTTGCGAGGCAAAAAACCGTTGCTCCCGCGAGTGCGACTGATTAAATCCCTATTCCCGCCGCCTCGCCGGACGGGACCGCATTGTCGCCCATAGCTCCATCTTCACCGTCCATGTCCTCGCCACTCGTCAACGAAGCCGACCTGCCGCAAAACCTTCGCTCGCTCGTGCATAAAGCCGATGCGGCCATCCAGTCGCAAAACGTCGGGTACGCCGTGCAGCTCCTGCTCCCGGTGGTCAAGGCGGAGCCCCACTTCCTCGAAGGCCGCGCCAAACTCCGCAAAGCCGCCGCCGCCGCCAAAAGAATCGCCTCATCCGGCAAAAAACTCTTCGGCGGCCTGAGCGCTGGCGGGCTCTCCAACATGAAACTCCAGGGCCGCGTCAAAAAAGAACCCGCCGCCGCCCTGCCGGAAATCGAAGACCTGCTCGCCGACGACCCGTACAACCCGCAGCTCAACAGCCTGCTCTACGAGGCCGCCGTCGCCCTCGACATGGTCGAAACCGCCTCCTTCGCCCTCGAAACGATCCGCGAAGGCCACCCGAGCGACACGAAAAACATGCACCGCCTCGCCCAGCACTACCTGCAGGCCAAGGAGCCGGAAAAGGCGGCCAATATTTACCAGGCCATCCTCCGCGTCGACAACACCGATGGAGAAGCCCGCAAGGGCGTCACCAACGCCAACGCCCAGGCCTCCATCACCCGCCAGGGATGGGGCCAGCGCGAAAGCGTGCGCGATTTGCTCAAAAGCAAGGACCAGTCGAAATCCCTCGAAGACCAGGGCCGCAAGGGCATGACTATCGAGCAGATCGACGCGCGCCTGGCCGAATGGGGCGAAAAATACAACGAAGATCCCGAGAACATCAACATCGTCAAAAAAATCGCCGACCTCTACGAGCAGAAAGAGGATCTGCCCAGCTCCCTCCAGTGGTACGAATACGCCTTCGGCCTCAACACCGCGGACTCCGCACTCGGCAGCAAAGTGCAGCAGCTCCGCGATCGCATCGACGATCAGCACTTCGCCACCCTCAAGGCCGAAATCGAGGCCAACCCGGACGCCGAAGCCGCCAGCCTGAAACGCGCCGAATTCGAGGAAATGCAGCAGGCCCGCCGCATCCGCCAGGTCACCACGGCGCGCGATCGCGTCGAGAAAAATCCCACCGACCTCCAGCTTCGCTTCGAATACGGCTCGGCCTTGCTCGCCGCCGGGCAGTTCAGCGAGGCGATCGCCGAGCTTCAAAAGGCCAAGACCAATCCGAACATCCGCGGCCGCGCCACGCTGCTGCTCGCCCGATGTTACGAAAGCAAGGGGATTTTCGACCTCGCCCTGCGCCAGCTCAACGAATGCGCCTCGGAACTGCTCGGCATGGACGGCACCAAGAAAGAAGTCCTCTACACCAAGGGCCTCATCCACGAAAGGATCGGCCAGAAAGAGGAAGCCCTCGAGGCCTTCAAGCAGATCTACGAGGTCGACTACGGTTATCTCGATGTCGCCCAGCGGGTCGAGTCCTCCTACGCGTAACCCGAAACCGGTGAAAGAAGAGGATCCTGCCGCCTCGGCGCGGAGCGAGCGTGACGAGTCGATCCCGCGCAAGTCAATCTACCGGTTGTCGATTTACCATCGGTGCCTGCAGCGGCTGCGCGACAACGGTGTCGAGACCGTTTCATCCGAGGCGCTGGCGCGGGCCGCGGGTGTGAAGCCGCCGCAGTTGCGCAAGGATCTCGCGTACTTCGGCCAGTTTGGCACGCGCGGCCTCGGATACAGCGTGACGCATCTCGCGCGCGTGCTGAACGATGTTCTCGGCACCAACCGCCTGCAGCCGGTCATTCTGATCGGAGTGGGAAACCTGGGCACCGCGCTGCTCCGGTACGGCGGCTTCAACAAGGAAGGGTTCGAAATCATCGCCGCGTTCGACTGTGATGTCGATCGCCCTCGCCACGGCCTGCCTCCGGTCCCGCTCAGACCGATCACCGAACTCGTCCCGTTCATCCGCGAGCATCAGGTCAAAATGGCCATCCTCGCGGTCCCCGCCGCCGCCGCCCAGCAGGTCGTCAATGACCTCGTCGCCGCCGGCCTGCAGGCGATCCTCAATTTTTCCCCGACCATCCTGGACACCCCGGAACACGTGGTGGTGAGCAACGTCGACCTGGCCGTAGAACTCGAGAACCTCAGTTATTTCATCCGGTAGGCCGCCACGATACCGCCTCGCCTTCGCTCCGCCGGAGACACGCCGGACACTCCATCCGATGATCCCGCCCTGCGTCTCATTGCCGGTGCGCCGGTTCGATCTCGCCGCCACCCTCGGCTCCGGCCAGGTCTTCCACTGGCAGCCGTCGGACGAGCCGAGAACCGGCGCGTTCCTCGGGCTGATCGATCGCACCCCGGTCATCCTGCGGCAGCCGGCGCCGTCACGCCTCGAAATCATCACAGGCGCTCTATCGGCCGCTTCGGCCGTCCCCGCGCCGAATATCGCTGCCGACGTCTCGCGCTATCTCGCTTTGGACCACGACCTCGATGCGATCGTCGCCAGTTTTCCCTCCGGGGATACCGCGCTGGCAGCCGCGGTGGCACACGCGCCGGGTCTCCGCCTCATCCGCCAGCCGCCCTGGGAATGCCTCGCCACATTCATCACGTCATCGCTCAAGCAAGTCCCCCACATCG
>CAZYHO010000466.1:0-4149 GCA_964647495.1 uncultured Akkermansia sp.
GGAGGCGGGACTCCAACCCAACGGTTTTCGCACGAGCCCGTTGGTACCGGCGGCAAGTCGGAACCTCAGGCCAAGTCGCGAAGCCGAGAGAAGAACATCGTCGCTCACAGCCCTCGTCCCTGGATCGCAAAAGGGGTCTGTCCCCAATCCTTTGGCAGGGCCAACGGCCCGGCTCTATTTCAGCCTGGGGCATCGCCCCAGGATCGGGATGCCCCGATCGATGAGGGCTGAAAGCCCGGCCTATCTGCGATCGTGCCCTTCCCACTTCTACATTCGTGATGCCCCCGATCGCCAGTGTCATCCTCTCCATCGGTGATTGAATGACAGGGCGGGCTTTCAGCCCTTTATTTATTTGTGGCGGCCATTCCTGGGGCGATGCCCCAGGCTGGTATAGGGCCGGGCCTTTGGCCCTGTGGTGTGGAGGACGATTCCACATGACACCCCGTGTTTCTCCACTTCGTTGACACTTCACTCGAGGGAACGGATTTGACTTGCCACAATGAGACCGTTGGCAACAGGAAGGCGGGTTGTCTGCCTCGCCACTCCGCACACCGGAATACAACAAAGTAGAAGTAGCCGCCCGTCCGTTCATTTTCTCGAAAGCAAAGTCCGCGCGTGTTCCAGCGCGGACTTTTGTTTGCCGCCCAGCATCCGGGCGATTTCGTGGATCCGGCTCTCGCCCGTGACCGGGCGCAGCGTGGTGGTGGTGCGGCCGCCCGCGAAGGATTTGCTCACCTCGTAGTGCGAGGAGGCCAGCGCGGCGACCTGCGGCATGTGCGTGATGGCCACGACCTGATGCGACTCCCCGAGATCGGCCATCTTCCGCCCGACGCTCGAGGCGATCTCGCCTCCGACGTTGGCATCGATCTCATCGAACACGAGGAGCGGGATGGCGTCCTGCTTCGCAAGCGCGCTCTTGATCGCCAGCATGACGCGCGACATCTCTCCGCTCGAGGCGACCAGCCGCAGCGGCCTCGGCGGCTCGCCCGGATTGGGCGCAAACAGAAAGTCCACGTCTTCGGTCCCGTGCGCCCCGGGTTCGGGTAGTGGGTCGAGCCGGATCTCGAACGTCGATTGTTTGAACCCGAGGTCGAGCAGATGGCCGGCGATCTGGCGGGCGAGTTTCGGCGCGGCCTTTTCGCGGACTTTGCGCAAGGCGGCCGCCGTCGTTCCGGCGGCGGCGCGGCACGCCTGCTCGCGGGCCTTCAATACGGCGAGCGATTCCCCGCGGTTCTCGAGGCGCGAAAGCCTGGCGCCCGCCTTCTCCATGTGCGCCAGCACAGCCTCCAGACTGCCGCCGTACTTGCGTTTCAGGTTCTCCAGCAGGTTGATCCGCTCTTCCAGGGCGGCGAGCGCGGCCGGATCCCGTTCGATGCCCTCGCTGTAGTCGCGCAAGGTGATTTCGAGTTCCTCGAGTTCGACGAATGCCGACTCGGCGCCGGCCAGCGAAGCCGCGAGCGAGGTATCGTATCGCTCCAGGTCGCGCAGACCGCGCTGCAATTGGCGCATGCGTGCCAGCACCGAGTCGTCGTTCTCCGCGAGGATTTGCAGCGCGGCGGCGGCCAGTTCGATGAGCCGTGAACCATTGGCGGCCGTTTTGTGCCGGCGCAGGAGATCCTCCTCCTCATCCATCTTCACCTGTGCGGCCTCGATCTCGCCAACCTGATGCCTCAGCAGATCGAGTTCCGCGTCGGTCGCCTCCTCCGCGGCCGCCAGCTCTTCGAGATCGCGGCGGCTCGCGCGCCACTCGCCGAAGGCCTCGTGATGCGCCGCCGCGGCCGCGCCGGCCGCCGCGAAAGCATCGAGCATGGCGCGCTGGCGGTCGCGTGACAGCAGCGACTGATGGTCGTGCGGGCCGTGCAGGTCGACCAGATGCATGCCCGCCTCCTTCAGGCTGGCCAGGGTGGCGGGACTGTTGTTGATGAACTGGCGGTTCTGCCCCGCGGCCGTCATCACGCGCTTGACGAGAAGCTCCTCTCCGTCGCACGGATCGATGCCCGCCCGATCCAGCAACGTGTTGATTTCCACGGGATTCGGAAGCCGGAAAACCGCCTCCACCGTGCAGTTCTCCTGCCCTGTCCGGATCATCGAACGGTCCGCCCGCTCGCCCAGCACCAGCTTCAACGCCCCCACGATCATCGATTTCCCGGCCCCCGTCTCCCCGGTCACACACACCAACCCAGGCCCCACCTCCCAGGTCAGATCCTCGACCAGGGCCAGGTTTTTGATGCGCAGCGAAACCAGCATGCCGCAGTATTGCGGAGCACGGCCGCGATGCAAATCACCGCAGCATACAGTTGCCCCCGTCGCGACCCGCCCCCTTACAGCCAATACCGTTCATTCGCGGTTCATTGAACCGTATCGGCCTTCAGGCGGAACGCGGAGCATTTTGCGGAATGTTCATTTTGCGCCACGCTTCGTGCCCGGCTGAAGCCGGTACCCAACTGAAAACTGTGCGGAACGACGTTGTGCTGGAGTCCCGCCAGCAAGGCGGAACCGACGGCCCGGAACAACGTGCTGTGCGGAATGTTTTTTCCACACGGCAGCGCGGCTTGGCCCAAGGTTCCGGCTTCCCGCCGGTACTCCAACCGAAAATCGTTGTGTTGGAGTCCCGCCTTCAGGCGGAAGCGCAGCGTTTTGCGGAACGTTCCTTCGCGCCAGGCTTCGCGCCCGGTTAATTCCGGTACTCCAGCCGAATATCACTGGTCTTCCACGGTCGATTGTATTAGATGCCCATATCTCCACTTTTCATCGATTTTGGTTAGATTGTGCATTTTTTCCGAAGTTTGGATGTGATGGTGGAAATTTAAAAATCTGGAGGTCGCAATACGTTGTCTGGTTCAAACCCAATACGCTTCGATTAACCGCGAATGAACGCGAATGAACGCCAATGATGAGAATCTGCCACATACTGAAATCTAGAGCATTACATACATTGGCGTCCATTCGCGGTTCTCATTGAATGACGGTATCGGGTTTAAACCGGAAGGCGATCATTGCAGAGTGTCCAGGAATCTATAAAGATGCAAGCGCACTAATGGTGCTTACGTTCACCACGACATCCCCCGGGGAAGAATATCGACGGCGGTGGAATGGATGCCGGTCGCGGTGGACGGCATGGATGAAGTCAGGGGCCACGGAGATCCACTGAGGAGCCGCAATGGGCGCCTTGCCTGTTCGTATGGGCATATCCTGTGATTGCTTGGTCCCCGTGAAGATTGCCTTGAGCTTGCCGCCATGGTATCGGCGCCGATTTCCTCTTCGGGACCATTCCCAGGCCTTCCCGTGAACGAGAGAGCCCGCGAGGCTGTCGAAGAAAAAGATGGCCACTTCCGAGACAGAGACATCGTCCTGGTCGCGTTCCGCGGAGCGTCCGTTGTACTGGTTTCTCATCGCCGGGTTGAGCCTGGGATGGGCCGGGACGGCGTGGAAGCTCAGGGAATCGGCGGGGAGCGCCCGAGCGGAGACGCGCGTCATTCCTCAACCGGCAGGCGTGCCCGAAGCCGTGCCGGCGCTTTCGCAGCCGATGATGGCCGACGGGACGAGCCCCCCGGTGACCGAAACGCCAGCCACGGTCATCGATGCCGCGGAGGAAGAACGGACAAAACGCTTCATTGAAACCGGACTGCTGGAGGAAGCGCGGGTTCCAACGTCGATCGCTCACCTCTTTGGTGTCGACGCGGGGATGAACACGGTGCTCGATGGCGATTCGCTTCTGCCGGACGAGGAGCATCTGAAAAAACTCGGCCTGGACGAGCGTGCCCGCCAGACGGTGCATGAGTGTTTCTCCACCATCTTGGGCCGATGGCAGGCAGCGGAGAAAGCGCATTCCCGGATCGTGTCCGACGCCGAAAACAATCGAACGGTCGTCATCGAACCGTTTGCGGAGACACGTCAGGACATCGAGCGGGAATTCCGCCAACAACTCAGCGAAGCGGTTGGCTCGTCACTCGCCTGGCATCTCGCCCGTCCTTATGCGAGTTGGTTCATGTTCGGAAGAGGTCGTGTCGAGTTGTGGTGGGAAAGCGATACGGGGACATCCCGCCCCATCGTCATCGAAAAAGGCCCAAACTGGGAAAAGATGAGCGACCTGGCTCCCGCTCTCCTCACCGCCCGCTACGGGCATTTGTTTCAAGAGACTGAAGGGTC
>CAZYHO010000467.1:0-4143 GCA_964647495.1 uncultured Akkermansia sp.
GTTTCCACAAAACCGATGAACCCCGCCACTTGCTGGCGCAGCCTGACCAGCAGGTTTTCATCCTGAAGCGGCCCGCCGTCCGTGATGAGTTTGCTGACGCCGGGCAGGAAGACGCGCCCCGGAAACAGGTAGGCATTGCGGTAGCCGAAGATCGCCTGCAATTGCTCGACCGGACGCAACGCGCCCCACTGGCCCGCCGCCAGACCGGTGAAGGCCACGGGTCGGCGTTCGAAGCTTTCCGGGAAGGGCAGAAGATCGATGAAGTATTTGAGCACGCCGGGGAAGCCGCCGTTGTATTCGGGCGTGACGACGTGCAGCCCGTCGCTGGCCAGCACCATGTCGGCGAAGCGCGAGAAGCTCGCCGGCTTCTCTGCATAGGCCCCCGGAGCGAAAACCTCGGCCGGCAGATCGGCCAGGTCCAGCACCTGCGCCGGATGGCCGGCTTCGCGGTAAAGGGTTTCCAGAACGGCGGTGATCTGTCGCGTCTTGCTGCCAGGACGATTGGTTCCGCTGAGAAGTGTGATGCTCATCTGCGTCCTTTACCCCCGCTCGCGGGGAACTTCCACGGCGGCATCGCGGAGGCGTGCGACGGCTTCGGCCATGGCGCGGGAGGCAGGCAAAGGCGAGAGATGGCCGCCTTCGGAGAGGACTTGCGATTTGACCTCGGGCAGGGAGTTGGAGGGAGCGACGAGGTGGCCGGCGAGGTCGCGGCGGAGCATGGGGAGGTCGTTGAAATTGTCGCCGGCGGCGAAGATCTGGGCGGCCGAGAGCCCGAGGTGGCGGCTGAGTTCGCGGAGGGCGGTGCCTTTGTCGAACCGGCGGTGGGTGAATCGCAGGTAAATGGTATTCCGCTGGTACCCGAGGTCCGGCCAATGGGCGATGTGATCGTGGACGACCTCGATGACGCGCGCCATGCCGGCTTCGGTGTGCGTGATGACGCCGGCCGGATCGCCGGCTTCCTCCAGCCACCAGCCGAGCTGTTCGCCTTCCACGAAGCGGCGGATTTCCGTGAGCACGCGGGCGTGATGCCGGTAGAAAGTGTCGTGAAGGCGCCGGGCCTCGCCGTTCCAGACGCCGAGATCGGACCAGCGGCCGGCGGCGTTGCGGGCGTAGATTTCGTGTTCGCGGGCGATGATGAAGTCCGGGGCGAGCGGGATGCCGTGGCCGTGCACGCCTTCCAGTGTGTGGTGGAGCGAGCGGCCTGTGTTGATGACCCATGCGGCTCCCTCGCGGCGCGCCTCGGCGAGGTGGCGGGCGAGGTCGGGCTCGAATGACGGCGAGTGGTACTTGTCGACCAGGGTTCCGTCGAAGTCGAAGCAGTAGAGGGCGATGGCCATGGGGTAAGTGGAGCGGCTCAGAAGAGCCTGGGTTCGAAATAGGGCGCGCGCACGAGGTCGGCCACGCGCCAGAGCAGAAACCCGAGGAGAACCGTCTGGAGGCCGGTGTAGGTCCATCGCCAGCACCCCCAGCCGAGCGGTCGCACGGCGGACTCAGCCCACGCTGTCAGCGAAAAGACGAGCGGCATCCAGAGCGAAAGCATGAACCGGTCGCCCCGGCCGATCGGCGTGTACCAGGCATACAGACAGGTGAAAACGACCGCCGCTCCGCCAGCGAACAACACGCGGCAGGCCGTGTCCTCCCATGGCCTCGCCCACGAAGACGCGGAGCCCGAGGCATCCATCGCGCTTGCCGAGCGTCTTCCGATGCGATTGAGCGCGGTGGCGGCGAGCGCCACGACAGCGAGCCCGGCGAGGAACCCTCCGCGCGGTTCGAGGAGCCGCTTCCATGGTTTTTCCGGGGTGCCGGCATTCCGGCCGCTGGCTTTCGGCAGCAAAAAGGTGCGCAGGCTGCCGTCTTCGCCCACCAGGCCGTCCCGCAGCCTGGCCGTCATCTGCTGCGTGGTGTGGCCGGCGCGGTATGTCGCGAAAGAAGGCCAGCGGTCCGGCGGCACCGCATCGAGCGCTTTTTTGTCCGGATGCTCCGCCATCCAGGCATAGCCGCTGGGGAAATCGTCCATCCACATCCAGACGTTCGGGTACGCGAAAAACGGGCGTTCCCACCGATCGTGCGCGAACGCGAGCCGCGGCGCCATCACGACCAGAAACGCCGCCGCCGCCATGACCACGCCGATGACGTGGCGCGCCGGGCTCCATGCCTCGCCGGGCCGCCACAGGCCGAACAGGAAACGCACTCCGGTCGCCCCGAGCCATACCGCCATCAACGGCTGGATCGATCCCTTGGCGAGCCCGGCCACACCGCATAACAGGCCGAAAAGCGCGTACCACCCGAGCGGATTCCGTGCGCAGAGCGCCAGCCCCAGCACCCAGCACAGGAAGAACAACAGGAAGTACAGCGGTTCGGGCTGGAACGTCACGGCACGCGGCAGCAGCGCTCCGAGCAGCGCGAGCAGTGTGAAATTCAATGTGCCGAGCACCGTCCACCGCCGCGCCATCCACAGCGCCACCGCGGCCAGGAAAACGCCCGAGATCCAGACATTGAGCCACTTTCCCCGCTCGAAGAAGGCCAGATCCGCCAGTGTGTGCTCCGCAAAGCTGGCATCCTCGATCACATGCCCCTCCCGGGCGACCCGGGCCGCCACCCACGGCCAGAGCGGCGCCACCACGCCATCGGTCCGGTGCGGCAGCCACTGGCGGACCGCCTCGCCAAGCCCGCCGCCGAGGCCGCTTTCCAGCGCCGTCTTCGCCGCCAGCGCGAGCCGCATGTTGTGTTTCTGATCCTGGCCCAGCGGGTTTTGGTTCGTCGTTGCGACCAGAATCCCCGCGAGCCAGACGTACAGCCACGCCGCCAGCGCGAGACCAACGATCACAAGTCCCCAATGCGCCGGCCGACCCGGCGGCGCCGCCGTCACCGACGGGTCATCGACGGCGGTCAGGCGGCGGCGCGGAATCAACATGGGTCGGCAGGGCGCGTCATCCGGAGAAAATACACGCGAGCCGGCAGTCCGCCACAGGGCATGACAGGCCCGCCCCTCGGCTGAGGGGACTCAGTCCAAATCCACCGGATCGTCGAAATCTCCGTCCAGCGCGTCGGCGTCGGCGTCCGCTCCCTTCTTGCCCTTGCCTTTGAGTGGCTTCGGGCGCGGATCTTCTTTCTTCTGGAGCGCGCGGCGGAGTTTTTTGAGGGCGATGTTCTGCAACTGGCGGATCCGCTCGCGAGTCACGCCAAATTCCTGGCCCACTTCTTCGAGTGTGCGCGGTTTCTGCCCCGCCAGCCCGAAACGGGCGTCGATGATCTTGCGTTCCCGATTGTCAAGCACCGTGAGCAAGCCGTCCAACTGGTCGTGCATGTTCCGGTGCGCCAGCATCTCGAGCGGATTCTGAGCGCGCTCATCGCCGATGATCTCGCCGAATTCCGTCGTGTCGTCATCCGAGATCGGCGCGTCCAGCGAGGCCGGACGCAGGCTGGCCGCCTTCAATTGCGCCAGCTTCGCCCGGTCGATCCCGATTTCCTCGGACAGCTCGTCATCTGTCGGTTCGCGGCCCAGGTCCTCGGACATGGCCATCGCCACACGCCGCATCTTCGAAATCTTGTCCACCATGTGGACGGGCAGCCGGATCGTCTTCGACTGGTTCGCCAACGCGCGCTTGATCGACTGCTTGATCCACCAGGCCGCGTAGGTCGAGAGCTTGCCGCCTTTGTTCGGGTCGAACCGCTCGACCGCCTTCATCAGGCCGATGTTGCCTTCGGAGATGAGGTCGAGAAGCGGCAGGCCGTAGTTCGCGTAGTCCTGCGCGATCTTCACCACGAGGCGGAGATTGGCACGGATCATGTGATCCCTGGCGTTTTTGCCGTCGGGACCGCCCTTCTTGATGCGCGACGCCAGCTTCACCTCCTCCTCGGGAGTGAGGAGGGGGGTCTTGCCGATTTCGCGCAGATAAATTTTTATACCACCGTCGAGTTCCATGGAAAAATGGGGATGCCGTCCGGGAGAGTGCCGTGCTGCCACAAGCCCACATGAGCAGGAAGCGTTCTCCTGCCGTGAATTTGTCTTGTGCTGCCAACGTCCGGTTTCGCTCGAATGTTGCCTGAAAAATGGAGGAAAATTCTTCCTTGGAGTGCGGCGGTCCGGTGCAAAGCGGGAGGAGAACTAATGGATTCCCTTTCCCCCGTCAACGCGAAAAT
>CAZYHO010000468.1:0-4132 GCA_964647495.1 uncultured Akkermansia sp.
GCTCAGGCGCGCGCGGATTCCAGTCCTTCGCAGACATTTTGCAGGATGGCGAGCATGCGGGAGTTGGTGGCGGCGTCTTTGACGGCGAGGCGGATGGCGTGTGGGCCGAGACGCGCTCCCATGCGCACGGCGTCACGGAGAAACAGGCCATCGGCGCGCGCCCGCCGGACGATCGCGTCCGCGTCGGGGCCGGAGGCGGGCAGGTGGCAGAGCAGGAAGTTGGCGATTCCGGGCAGCACCGTCCAGCCGAGCGCGCACAGGCCGGCGGCGAGGTGTTCGCGCAAGGCGGCGGTCTCGGCGTAGCGTTTCTCGTAGTAGGCAGGATCCTGGAGCGCGCGGACCGCGGCGACCTGCGCGGGCAGGCCGATCACCCACGGTGGCGTGAGGGCGCGCAGCGCTTCAAGCTGGTGCGGCCCGGCGCAAAGATAAGCCACGCGCGCCCCGCTGAGCGCATACACCTTCGACATGGACTTGGCCACGATCACGTTCTCCGACGCGGCGGCGAATGACTCCAGCGACGCGTGCGGGCCGCCGTATTCGACGTAAGTTTCGTCCACCCAGACGCGCGTGTGAGCCGGGGCGGCGCGCAGCACGGATTCCAGGTCGTCGCGCGGGATGTGCCGGCCTGTCGGGCTGTTGGGATTGACGAGTGCGACGATGTCATAACCACGCGCGAAGGCGGCGCGGAGCCGGTCGAGGTTCAAGGCGTAATCGTCGGCGCGGTCGAGCGGCAGGCGGTCCACCGTGCACCCGATGACCTGCTCCAGGACGTGTGCGTACTCGCCGTATGTCGGATCAAGAATGAGCGCGCGGGATCCGGGCCTGAGCCAGTGGCGGAACGCGCGGAAAATCAAATCCGACGATCCCGCGCCCGGAAGGATGTTTTCCGGCGCCACGCCGCGCGCGGCGGCGACGGCGGCGACAAGGCCCGCTGCATCGGTCGGCGGCGACGTGCGGAGAAGCCACGGGAGGTGCTCCGTCAGCGCGGCGATGACGCCGGGCGCCGGATCGAACCAGGCATCGAGCACGTCGGCGTTGATGACGGTGTGGCGGCGTTCGAGCGTGTCGAAGCGCTCGCCGATCGCCTCGAAAAACGCGCCGCCATGAAAGCAGGCGGCGGGCCGCCGGAAAGGGAAGGGGAGCCGCCACGCGGTGTGTGCCTCCAGGCGGGCGAGCAGCGGTTCGAAGGCGCCGATGTGGTCGCGCAGGCGCGGGAGGTCGCCGAGCATGAGGTCGTACGTGACTGCGCCGGAACGCGCGGAAGGTCCCACGGGCAGCAGGCCGACGCGCCGGTAGAGATCCATGACTTCGCGGCGCCCGATGCCCGCAAGGCGTGTGCCGCCGTGGGACTCCACCCAGCGAAAGGCGGCGTACATCAGGAGCATGGCGAGTTCGCTCCCGCGATGCGGCTGGAGAACGGTGAGCAGGCGCACTTCGTACAGCGTGTCATCGAAGGCGATGGGCAGCGCGTCGCGCGCGAAGTACTTGTCGATCGAGAACGAGGGCGCGGTGGGTGGCGTGAGGCTGATGAATCCGGTGATCGCGCCACCGGAACGGGCGACGATGTAGTGGTTCGTGGTGTCGAGGGCGTCGCGCAATTCGCCGGCCGGATTGACGGCGTGCTGGCCGAGTTCACGCGCATACACGACATGGCGCAGGCGGTGGATTTCCTCGCGGTCGGCCGCATCGGCCACGCTCAGAACACAGGAAGCGCCTCTCCGGGCGTGAACGGGGATCGATCGCGCGGTAAACGCCGTGCCGGCTCCCCGGGGCCTGCGGCGTGCGGTGGGGTGTTGCAACTGGTTCATGGGCGGGAACTTCCCGATGACCCTCGAGCGCGCCTATTGAATCGCTTTCGCGAATCATTGAGGGAAACGATAGACTGCCTGTCATGCCCCGTGGCCTGGGGGAGGAGGAGGGAGGCGGAAGTGGCGGCCGCTGATGTCCATCGAGGAATGAAGGACACGAACGAGCACAATGCCGTCTTCAATCGGCCGATAAAACAGGACGAACCGATGCACGAGCCAGCAGCGGAGATTTGGCGCCAGTTCGGGTCGCGGCCGGCCCATGTGTTTGTTTCGTGCCAGAACAGCGAGTTTTTCGTCAAAGAGCCGCAGGATCATGGCCGCATTCTGCGGGCTGTCGGTGGCGATGTATTCGTAAATCGCGAGATAATCTTCGCGGCTTTGCCGGGTACGGAGGATGCGGGGCGGCATGGATTACCGGGCCGCAGCCCTGACTTCGCCTTGGGCGATAATTTCCTCGGCAGTGAACTCGGCAAATTCACCTCGCTCGGCCTGGCCCAAGCCGACCACGATTTCGTCGCGCAACGCGGTGAGACGAGCTTTTTGCTCCACGCTCAGTTCGACTTCGCTCTCGGCCTTCACGGTGTAGAGCAGATTGAGCACGAAATCCGCCGGATCGCTGAAAAGCCCCGACTTCACCGAGCGGTCGATGAAGGAGCGGAGGTCCTCCGGGATGTGAAGGGCGACTTCTTGCATAATGTTCCTAATGTAACGCATCCGGCTGAGGCTGTCGAGGGGATAGCCCCGAGTGCCGGCAATGACCTCTGAAGGCGAGCCATCTTGACGAAAGGCGTTTGGCGTGGCGAAGTGCATCCCAGGCGTCCAACGGCACCGTTGCCGCTTTCCGGAACTCCTGCAATTTTTCTACCGGGCCGGCCGCGAACTGCGGGCGCACAAGAGGATAAGTGTGGTCATCTCTCGCCCTACATACGCCCGGTCCGGAGCCGGGCGATCGCTTCCGGCAAGGGCGTAGCATAGAGTTTTTCCGCCATCGGCCAGGCGGCTTCGCCGGGATGGACGACGTGAAGTTCCTCCAGCGCAAGGTCGGCGAGGGCGATGTGCATCGATTTGGTGCTCCGCGGGGCATCCGAGTATTTGAACTCAAACCCGTAACGTTTTCCGCCGCGGACCAGCAGCAGGTCGAGTTCCGCGCCGGCGTGGGTGGCCCAGAAGTACGCGTCGCGCGAGCCGGCGACGGCGAGAAGTTGCTCGATGCAGAAGCCTTCCCACGACGCGCCGCACTTGGGATGGCCGCGCACGTCGTCGAGCGTTGCCAAGCCGAGCAAAGCATGAAGCAGACCGGAATCGCGCACATAGACCTTGGGGTGCTTCACCAGGCGTTTGCCGAGGTTGGCGAACCACGGCGGCAACAGCCGCGCCATGAAAGTGCCGGCGAGAATATCGAGATGCCGGGTGGCGCTTTGGGCGGAACGGCCGAGCGAACGGCCAAACTCCGCCGCGTTCCAGACGCCGCCATGATAATGGGCGATCATTTGCCACAGGCGCCGCAACGCTTCAGGCGGCGTGCCGATCCCGAAACGACCGAGATCGCGCTCGAGAAACGTGCGGATGAATCCCTGCCGCCAGGCCAGGCTGTCGGTATCGCTGGCCGCCAGCCAGGCCAGGGGAAAGCCACCGCGAACCCACAGACCTTCCCGCGCGTCCATCCCCACTTCGTCCAGATCGAAGCCACCGACATCCACGAACTCGACGCGTCCGGCGAGGGTTTCCGAAGCGCCCCGGATCAAGTCGGGGCTCGCGCTGCCGAGGAGGAGAAATGTGGCCGGCAACGGCACACGGTCGGCCAGAACCCGCAGCAGCGGGAGCAGGTCGGGGCGCTGCTGGACTTCATCGAGCACCACCAAGCCCCGCAAGCTCCCCAGCACCAGCGTCGGGGCCTCCAGACGAGCCAGATCGACCGGGTTTTCCAAATCGAACAAGACGCCGTTTTGTTCTTCAGCCAGTTGCCGGGCCAGTGTCGTCTTGCCTGCTTGCCTGGGACCAAGCAGTGTGACGACCCGACTCCGACCCAAGGCGGTGCGAATCTGGTTCAGAAGAGCTTCCCGGTGAATCATCCTTGAAAAACAACCATATAATGGATGCTTTTCAAGGAAAATGAGGTGAAAGGGGAACAAGGGACAGACCTCATATTGGATCCCCCGTGGCCTTTCATGGCGCGGCGGCCCCGCGACGATATTCGATCCAGGCGATGACAAGGCCGTGAAGAGCGATGAGGACGGCTGCCACAGCCAGTCGGTTCCAGACGAACGGCCCCACCGCGATCGGGACAGGATCGACGAACACTTTGGCGACGATAGAGAAGAACG